>JAEZBX010000024.1 GCA_023412765.1 Bacteroidota bacterium | reverse complement strand
GAAATGTCGACATCATATACACCTGTACCGTATGTTTTTCGTGAAGTCATTGAGGAAGAGATCGCGAACCAGTCGAAAGGAAAAATCTTCTTTTTTGATGACAACGATGTCTTTGACTCAACGGAGGGCAGAATTCTAAAGGTTGAAGAGATACCGCAGCAAGGAATTTTTCTATTCTTAGAGCCTGAAAAACAAATAAGAATTGACAGGATAATCACACTTTTTGGGAAGCCCGGCGCCGCCTTTGACGAATACGACGCATATGCCAACCAATGTCTATCGTGTACGGGTGGCTATGAACTTTAGAGGACCTGTTTATTTCTTCCCGGCCTTCAAGTCAGTTAATGCTTTTTCAATTCGCCTCGCACGCGTATCGTCACCTTTTGCCTGCATGATAGGAAGTGCATAACCATTCTTTGAACTGTATGACAAGCTTTCGAAAAACGCTTTGGCTTTCTTGTCTTTGTCAAGTGCGTTTTTAAAATCTTTGTGTAGTTCGACTTCGCGTGGCTCTCTATCAAGCTCCAGTGTAATCTCAAGTTTGTCGCCACCTTTAACATTAGCTTTCGTTCTCCTCTCCGCGCTGAGCGGGATTAGAAATTTTCCTCCCATTACGGCGATTGTATTTCTATACGTGAACCCATTTAAGGTTACTTTAACAGGAGGTCTTTTACCTGAAGCAAGTTTTTCGACCGATGGTTCGGGAACTTCGATGCCGGTATTGTTGCCCATCTGAAGAATAGTGGTATTGAATTTTACTACAGCCATCTAATCATAGTTTGTCCAAAGTTATGTCATTTGCTAATGCGTCCAGTACGTGAATACGACAAAATGGAGGGGTGACCTATCAATAATTACGGAGTCTCGCGCTTTTCTTTCATCATCCCGATTATAAAAAACTTCCTTTCCAGTTCGGGCTATCGCGAACCAGAAAGGAAGCCCTCCGAAAATTTCGGCGAAAACAGTTCTAAAATTCAGCAGACCTTAAGTGAATACCTCCCACCTTGTTTCAGTGTCTGCTATTACTTGCATGGTACCATTGGAACTTAGCTTGACATTCTTCAGATTATACAACCCTGGCTTTAATTCAGCGGGAATGCTTAATCCTTCTACAATGACATCAGGCGGGATATCACCCCCATCACCCGGTGTAATCATTTCATGAACATCAATAGACTGCATTGGGCAAAAGTAAACGTGCATCTTGCCAAATGTCGATTCAAGCCGTACGGGTGACAAAGTTGCTTTCACTGTTTCACCGTGGCTCAATTCCTGTTCTTTCATTTTTTCTCGCAATACATGCGGTTGTGCACCGGATGTAGCCGTCACACTTGTAAATGTCTGCGGATGCTCGACATTACCTTTTGTACTAAAGAGGTTAGCAAAAAGGCTAATTCCTTCTCTCTTCATAACAATTGGAAATTTTTCTGTCTAATTAATTCTCGATTCAATTGAATCCGCACAAGCCTTAGAATAAGGCATGGCAGGCCGAAATCACATAATCAATACTACTTCCGCTTTCGCCTTTCAGTCACAATTCTGCCAGTGGAGGGGAAACGTTGGCACTCTATACCCAGATCCAATTGGATTTTTAAGATGAGGATTTGCAATGGAAGTTAAGGAATTTATTTCTTTGTCGCAATCACCGACTATCAGAGTGATACTTTGGGTGTCCTGTTAATTAGGGAATAAAGGAATAAGGAATAAGGAATACCATACGCCTGGCCCTTTCAATTGAAAGCTATTTGAAAATATTGCTATCCTTCACCATGATCTTATACTCCGGCATAATTTTCTCGTAAAGCGCCTCGTCGGCCTTTTTCAGGGTATTCATTAGTCCACCGATGCCCGAATCTCTCAGTGAGACCCGTTGCTTACGGATGTCCTCCATCTTCGTTCGGATTGTACCTTCCAGTTTGCGCAAGTCTCGTTCAGTCATTTTCGTAATTATTTTTTTTTTGTCAAACTTAAAATATCCTGCGACGCTGGACGAGGAGATTTGAAAATTGAAATTAGAGGCTCAACCTCAAACCTGAAACTTCAAACCTGAAACCTCAAACCTGAAACCAAAAACTATTCATACTTCAACGCTTTCGCCGGGTCAAGGTTCGCCGACTGCCAGCTTTTCACTCCTACCGTCAGCATCGCCGTGACAAAGCAAATCAATCCCGCGCAAACAAATATCCAGATATTTAACGAAATGCGATAGGTAAACTGCGACAACCACTCGTTCATCAAATAAGTAGCGATGGGGCAGGCTATGATAAAAGCAATTACAACAAGTTTCAGGTATTGAGAGGAAAGTAGTTTTACAAGTTGAAATGGCGATGATCCCAAAACCTTTCGCACCCCGATTTCCTTTGTCCTCATCGCAGTCATGTACGCGGTCAGTCCGAATAATCCAAGAGAAGCAATAAGAATAGCAAGTATTGAAAAGGCAGTGAAGACTTTACCCAGCTGCTCATCGTTTTTGTACTGAGCATTGAAATAGTCTTCCAGAAAAAAGTAGTCGAAGGGATTTTGATGAAACATCTTATTCCACAAACCTTGTATATCATTGATCGATGCTCTCAAATCGGTCGACTGAATTTTAAATGCAAAGAATTCACCAGCCCATGGAGCAAATACATATTCCTTTAACGTGAATACAATCGGCTCGACTTTGTTATGAAGCGACTGCTGATTAAAGTCGGAAATCACGCCAATTACCTCCTTAGGAAGAGGCCTGTCGTTCTCACTCCACAAAATAGTCTGGCCTATTGCAAGAGAAGCATCTTGATACCCAAATTGTTTTGCAGCCGACTCGTTGATGATGATCGCGTTCTTCCACATAAACGACCCATCAGGATAATTGCTGCCGGCAATAAATTTTGCATCAAACAAGCCAAAAAAGTTTTCATCGATAGCGATGATGTAGCACCCAATTGAGGTCTCCGGTTGGTCACGGCGTGAAAAACTTCTCCCCCATTGTAACTCCTCTCCTGGTATGGACGAAGCTACTGCAAAAGATGAAACTCCAGCGAGTTTCTTTGTTTCATTGCCAAAAGAGGAAAGTGTCGCCTGGTAAGTGCTGTCCTTAACAGCCGGCCCTTTTACAATTAAAGTTTGCTCAAGATTGAGGCCCAATTCCTTATTTCTGATAAAGTTTAGTTGCGTGAATACAGTAATGGTGCCGATCACGAGAACGACAGTGGCGGTGAATTGGAAAACGATAAGGGCACGATTCAGACCGGAACCTATAGACGAACGTGATATTTTAGTCTTAAGCAGGGATATCGGATCGATACGGGAAATAAAAAAGGCTGGATAGAGGCCGGAACAAAATGTTCCCAATACAAAAATACCGAGCAATATCAGACTATCGTCCCAACCAAATGATATTGCGGCAGGAAGACCTATAAGCACTTTCAGAATGGGCAAGCCCGCTTGAATAATCGCCAGCGAAATACATA
>JAEZBX010000308.1 GCA_023412765.1 Bacteroidota bacterium | reverse complement strand
ATGCATACGGCAATTGTGAAGATGCAATTGCAGCGTTGCATCGCGATAAGCCTGAGATCGTTCTCATGGATGTTGAACTCCCTGGGATGAATGGAATACAAGGCACTAAAATAATTAAGGACAAAAGCGGGCATACCGATATCATCATGGTAACTGTCTATGAGGATAGTGAACTGGTATTCGAGGCGCTGAAAGCAGGCGCGTCCGGCTACATCACTAAGAGTGCAAACTATATGGAATTATTATCGGCGCTAGAAGAGATTGTCAAAGGTGGTGCGCCGATGAGCAGCCGCATTGCACGAATGGTAATTGACAACTTCCACGTGAATCCAAATTCACCACTGACCAAACGAGAAACTGAAATCCTGCAGTTAATCTCCGAAGGTAAAACCTATACGCAAATTTCGGAGGAGCTTTTCATTTCTAAAGAAACTGCAAAGACGCATATCAAAAATATCTACTCTAAATTGCAGGTTAACAGTAAGTCGGAAGCTATTGCTAAAGCTAACCTTGAAAAATTGATCTGAGTCGTATAGTCTCTCCGGTATCTTCCTCAGAAATGACAGGCTAACGAATGTCAGCAAGGCGGAAAATTTAATTTCGATATTTTGAATAAATCAACCGCTGTGGGTGAGTAAAAATTGAATTAATCCATATAACTTTATAACAAATCCTTCACAACAATGAGTAGATTTTCTTCATAAGTTTAGGTTAATGAAAAATTTTCTCTGAAGGATTTGCCCCCTAGGTGAGGGGGCTTTTTATTTCCACCAACTTCAACATTCTGTGTTCCTTGTTCGGTGTTCATGTTCGCTATTCAGTATTCCTTGTTCTATATTCGCTGCTCCTTATTCGGTGTTCCCTCTTCGATGTTCAGTGTTCACTTCAATATTCAATATTCCTTGTTCAATATTCGGTGTTCATAACCCATTATACGTTAACCCCTTCCTCACAATATACCATTGAATAGGTCATTCATTTAGTATGCCAGTTTGGGATTTTTGATTTAACGTCCTGCCAACCGTTAGGATGGATATGAATAACTCAAACTAACCTAAATCTTATGAAGAAAATTCTACTGGCAAGCATCTTGTGCCTTGTTCACATTTGTGTTGTATGGGCCCAGGACCGGAGGGTTACCGGTAAAGTAACTGCTGCTGAAGATGGTGTACCTCTCCCCGGTGTTAACGTCGTCGTTAAGGGAACATCGCTGGGCACTGTGACGAATACAGAAGGTGTTTATACGCTTAATGTACCTTCGGAAAGCACTACCCTTATCTTTTCATTTATCGGACTCATCACCCAGGAAATAGAAATTGGCGGTAGAACGGTTATCGACCTTCAGATGAGTCAGGATGTTCAGCAACTGGGTGAAGTTGTTGTAACCGCAGTGGGAATTGAACGCGAACGTAAAGCGCTTGGATATTCGGTAGAAACAGTTAGCGGTGATAAAGTACAACAGGTCTCCGAGCCCGATCCTCTGCGGGCTTTGACGGGAAAAGTCCCAGGCCTCAATATAATTGCGTCAAGCGGCGCACCCGGAAGTTCCACCCGCATTACTATCAGAGGCAATTCTTCAATGTTGAATAACAATCAACCATTGTTTGTCGTCGATGGCATTCCGTACAATAACGACCTTGTTACGACGGAAGGTGTGAATCTCAACATAGGTGGGCTAACGCAAGGCGGCGCATTTTCAAGTCGCATCTCCGATCTCGACCCGAATGACATCAAATCAATGTCCGTACTCAAAGGTGCTACAGCCGCTGCGTTGTATGGAGCCCGCGCGGCAAATGGAGTTATTGTCATTACGACCAAGTCAGGATCTGCGTCTGCGTCGCGCAAGGGACTTGAAGTAACATATAGCACAACGTATGGCATTGAAAAAATTGCCAACATTCCAAATTTTCAAAATTCGTATGGCACCGGTTCAAACTTCAATTATACAGCAGCAAATGGTTCATGGGGACCACCTTTCATAGGTGAGCGTCCGTATGCAACACTCGATTCAATTCCGCATTGGTATGCTGGCCGTCCCGGGATGGGAGAGTTTGATGGAAAGCGCGTTGCATACCGGGCATACCCTAACAACGTAAAAGATTTTTTTGAAACCGGTAGCGTTTTTGAAAACTCGATCTCCATCACAGGTGGGAATGAGAAGTCTGTGATCTCGGTGACCCTTTCTCAGCTTAACCAAAAAGGATTTGTGCCCGAAACAGAATTCCTCAGACATAACATAAGTGTGGGTGGTAAAACAACCCTGGCCAACGGACTGGTTATTGGCGGGAATTTGGCGTATACAAGATCCTCGCAGCAGGGAGTTTTGAGCGGCGCTCCAACAGCAACACAAGGAGATGCATCAGCTTTTGCACGTACAATGTATTTTGGACGCAACTGGGATGTGCAGGGACAGCCATTTCAAAATCCCGTGGACAATGGCAGTGAATTTTTTATTGGGCGGGCCACTGCTAATAATCCATATTGGGCTGTTTACAATTCGGGCATACGCTCCAGGGTGGATCGCTATGTTGCAGCATTTAGTGCCGCTTACGATTTTAATGACTGGTTAAACCTTTCATATAAGATCGGTATAAACGGCTTTGCACAAAGCCAGTATGAATTTCAGCGCCCCAATGGTGCAGGTAATCCGCTGGGGACAATGACTACCGTAGATGTATTTACGGACGAAATAAATTCTGACCTTATCCTGACAGGCTCACGCGACCTGAACGAAAACTTTTCACTTCGCGCTTTAGTCGGATGGAACGTTAACCAAAGAACAAGCAAGCTTCGATCGCTGGATGGCGTAAACTATGTTGTATTTGATATTGATGAGTTGACCAACCTCAATAACATTACTCCAAATGCAAATAGTGCTTATTCAAGAAGAAGATTGTACGGATTTTATGCCGACGTAAATTTTGGATACAAGGATTGGGCCTTCCTGACCTTGACCGGGCGCAACGATTGGTCGTCTACATTGCCAAAGGCAAACAGGAGTTTTTTCTACCCCGCAGTTAACGCCTCAGTAATTCTGAGTGATGCTTTAGACATGTCCTCCACATTCGTAAATGTTGTTAAGCTACGAGCTGGATGGGCGTCGGTAGGTAACGACACTGGACCGTATTTGTTAAGTAATGTGTTTGTCGTAAATGACTATGACAATACTACGAGAAGTGCTGTAGCAAGACCATTCACGCCCAACGGCGGACCGGCGGCCGGTTCTACTATACCCACAGCCGGGCAAAACTTTCTCTCGACAGACCCGAATCTGAAACCCGAAAAAACAACAGAGGTTGAAGCGGGAGTGGACGTCCGCCTTTTGAATGATAGGGTGGGGATCAGTTTTACCGCTTACAACAAGGAGTCAACAAATCAAATTGCTCAAATATCGGTACCTGAAGAGACCGGATACCAGGCGCAGCTTACAAACTTTGGGGCGGTTACCAATAAAGGAGTAGAGATCGGTGTTGACGTCACACCGATAAAGACAGCAAGTGGGCTGACATGGACCATTATGGGCTCCTTTACAAAGAATAAAAACCTTATCAAGGAATTAAGAAATGGTGTAAGCGAAATTCAGTTTGGATCAGCTTTCGGCGGTTCTGTAAGTACTGTTCACAGGCCAGGTGAGCCGTATGGAATCCTGACGGGTACAGTGGATGTAAGAGATGATGAGGGAAATATGCTGATCGACCCGGCAACCGGAGTATTTATTCAGGCCCTTGATCCGAAAATAATTGGAGATCCAAATCCTGATTTCATTTTAGGTATTACAAATTCAATTTCGTTCAAGGGTATCACGTTGTCAGCTGTGTGGGATCTGCGACAGGGCGGTGACATATTCTCTACCACTGCTAACCAGATTATCGGCCGGGGCGTTCTTGCCTACCAGGCAGACCGCGAACAGAATGCAATTATTAAAGGAGTGTACGGCAATCCTGATACCTTCGAGCCTTATCTCGACGATGCTGGGAATAAGATTCCGAACCAGACAATGATCGAAACAAATTCACTGTACTTCGGCGAGTCGTTCGGTACAGGGGGTGCAGATGAATGGTCAGTATTCGACGCCACAACGTATCGCCTACGGGAAGCTTCCATAGTTTACGCTTTCCCTAAGTCTTTGCTGAATAGAACACCTTTTGGCGCTGTGACAATTGGCGTGACTGGACGTAACCTGTGGAATTATTCACCGAATTTTCCAAAGGATCTAAACTATGATCCTGAGACCAACCAGTTCGGTTCACGAAACGGGCAAGGTATTGAATACAGTACAACCCCATCTGCCAGACGGTTTGCTGTTACGTTAAGGGCAACTTTTTAACCACTAACTAATTCTCAGTATGAAATCAAAATTTAATAAGATAGTGGCTGCATTCTTATGCATTGGTATGCTAAGCTGCGAGAGAGATTTTCTTGATATCAACGAAGATCCAAATAATCCAACCGATGTATCATTAGAACTGCTTCTTCCTTCAGCTCAACTCGATTTGGCAGGGACCCTGGGTACGAATGGCGGGGGCCTAACCTATATAACAACCGTTTACATGTCGCAATGGGTGGAACGCCGGAGTACTACTAACGACTACGCTATCCAAGGAGCAGATTTCGGAAATACTGCGCCGTGGTTGGTGTTGTATACAAGAGCTTTGGCAGATATGGAGATCATTATACAAAAAGGTACCGAGTTGGAAGCTTATCCGTATGTGGGCATATCACAGATCATGAAAGCTTATGCGTATAGCGTAATGGTTGATATCTGGGGCGATGTACCCTTCAGTGAGGCACACAAACCTGATATTCTTCTACCTGTGTACGACAAGGGTGAAGATATTTATCCTCAACTCGTTTCATTGCTCGACGAAGGGATCGAAAATATGCAGAAAGAATCTGTGTTCCAGGTTGGGGTTGAGGATGTGTATTATGGTGGCGACGCTGACCTTTGGATCAAGTTTGCTAATTCTGTTAAGCTGAAAATGTATAATCAAATAAGAAAAGTGCAGGATGTTTCAGCAGAGGTTACGGCTTTGTTGGAAGAGGGCAATCTAATAAGTGATGCTTCCGAAGATTTTGAAATGGCTTACGGAATCAGCGCCGGACCTGACAATAGGAACCCCGGCTATGCGCAGGAATGGAATGCAGGGGGTGCTAACTACCAGATTAGTCCTTTTTTCTATGAGACGATGGCAAATCTAAACACATTCAATCATCGCAATTATGGAGGGGATATCGATATTGAAGATCCTCGAATTCCATATTATTTCTACAACCAGATTGCCGAAGTGAGCGCGGATGATTCACCTGAGAATCCGTGCAGCTACTGCTATGGTTATGTGGATGCCGCCAGTGGAAATTTCATCACTGTGGTTCCGCAATTGCAGGGCACGGGTGTAGTTGCAATCTATCCTTTCTCACTCGGCATAGATCCTAACGAGGGATATGATCAAGGAGCATCCAAAACAGTATCCGGCCTGTATCCTCTGGGTGGTGAATATGATGATGGAGATGGAGGAGCGGCTTCATTCGCTCGTGGTAATCCTCAGGTACCCCAGCGAATTCTTACCCACTATGCGCTCAAATTTGTAGAGGCAGAACTTTATTTGACAGGCGTAGCACCTGGAGATGCTCGCGCCGCCCTCGAAGAAGCAATTTGGGCTTCATTTCAAAAGGTAAATCAAATCGCTGAGAATGTGGATTCTCCTATAATCGAGGATAGCGACATCGAAGAATACGTTGAGGCGGTTCTTGCTGATTATGATACTGATGACGAAGCTGGGAAACTGGAGCATATCATTACACAAAAATGGATTGCAAGCTTTGGCTTTGGTCCAGATATGTATACCGACTACAGACGGACCGGCTTCCCCGTCTTGCATGATGCCAATACTGATAATCTCAGTTTTACAATTCGCAATAGGGAATTTCCGAATTCATTCCCGTGGCCAACTGCAAATCTGCAGGTTAATAGCAACGCACCAGCACAGAAGTTGGTGACCAGCCCTGAAGCTAAGCCATTTTGGATGAACTAACCTTAAAGACGAAACTATGAAACAGTTACTATATTCAGTTTTTGTAATTGCCCTGGTGCTCCTGATTGTTTCCTGTGAGGAGCAGGAGGAACTGGGCTTGGTTCAATCTGAAAAAGGATTTAATCTTAGACTAGCCCCTGATAAAAACTCTTTTGATATATCCGCAGGTGATCCTGAAATAAACTTCACCATCTATTCGGATAACAAGAATATTGATAAGGTGGTGATCTTCGTCGATCTGATTCAATTCGGAAGCGATGGACCTACGCCGCAAGCGCTATTGAAAGAAATTCCGGGAAATATGCTTGGCAACTCACCTTCGACCAATGTGCAGATGAAGCTTTCTGAATTCGTCGGAGCAGTAGGCTTAACGTTGGATGACCTCGGCGGAGGAGATATTTTTAATATTTATAATCAAGTGACATTAACTGACGGCCGTGTCTATCCTGATACACTTGAATTTGATGGCGAGGAATTTGCCAATGTCGAGAATGCCTTTTTCACCGCAGCCGGAACAACCAGCTTTACAACAACACTTACACTCCCTGTATTGTGTCCTTTTGTCGTGGAAGACGCAATCGGAACCTACTCCATCACAAGAGATGATTTTGAAATAGCCTGGGATCCCGAATATAAACCGGAACTAATTGCCGGCCCCGGCCCGAATCAGGTTACTTTTAAAAATATGTTGAGCCATCCACAGGGATACGATATCATTATCGATGTGAATCCTGTGACGGACGTAGCAACAGTTCGCTCCCAAAAAGGTTGGCATTCTGCTAACTATGATCTTCCATTCGGTGAAATTCTCGTTGAGGGTGGCGGATTCTTTTTTTCATGTACAGGTTTTTTAACGCTTGACCTTTCACATAACCTGGCTGATGGAAGGTCTTATGGGAGTTTTCGCATCGAATTCACGAAGGAATAAGGTCGTTAGTAGATGTTAGGCTTTTGCCCTAAAAAAGGTAAAAGCCCCTATAAAGAGGTCGTCGCAAGTAAGCTGGCGGCCTCTCTTATTTGAAGCTTGGCCTATTTTTACAGCATTTCAACACCCAATTGGGCCTGTTAGTCCGGATTTTATGAATTTTTTTCCCCGCGGCAGGATGTAGGTTTTCAACCCTGATTACAAAAAATTTAGTCCGGCGCTTTCCGAAGTTGCATCGTGTTGCCTAACTCCCTTTAAGACTTGATGACACTGCGAACACTTATTGGCGCTTTTTTGCTTTTACAAGCACTGGTTTGCCATTCGCAGCAACTCCATCTCGACAGTCTCGAAAACCTCATAAAGACCACACCAAACGACACAACGAAAGTATGGCTCCTTAACCGGCTGGTTACAACATTGCGGGAAGGGGACAACACCAAAGCACTGGTTTATGCGCGAAGAGCCAAAGAATTGGCAGATGTATTGAATTACGAAGCTGGTCTAGCCACAGCGTTGGAGAATCTCGGCTGGTTGTCTTACCGACATGGTGATTACGCATCCGCGTTTCAACTTGCAACACAAGCACTGGAAATCAGCGAAAAACGAAAGGATGTTGCAGCGATTGCGAGGTGCCTGAACAGCATAGGTGCAATTTACTACGAGCAAAAGCAGTATGACGCCGCCATAACCAATTTTAGAAAAGGATTAAATATGGCTAGTCAGATTAATGATAAGTTTTCCATTGCACGCAGTCTTAACAATCTGGCTTATACCATGTCAAATTCGAATCGTGAGGATTCAGCCTATTTTTATGCTGGCCGCGCTTTGCGTGCAAGTCAGGTTATAGGTAATGCTTACCAACAAGGCTTTGCATATCGCACTATGGCAGATATCGATCTCCGGAGGAAGCGAGTCGAAAGTGCAATGGGAAAATACTGGAAGATCCTGTCACTGGCTCAAGCGGTTAATAACCGCTTTCTCGAAGCTTCAACATTACATAGGATTGGTAATGCATTCATACAATTGAATAAGCCTGATTCCGCATTAAAATATCTAACTAAAAATATTGAGGTGGCTCGTGAATTTGGCTATGGTAATGAGCTTGACAAAGCTTTCAAGTTAATGGCGCAGGCGTACTCACAGAAAAATTTGTTGCCGCAGGCACTCGAGTACCAGACGCGGTATATTAAGCTTCACGATTCAATTTATGATCAGAGGAATGGAGAGCAACTGGCATTGATGCAGGCGCGATTCGAATCTGCGCTCAAAGAAGCTGAAATTCAATTGTTAAAGAAGGACACGCAGATAAAGCAACAGGAGATAAATAGCCAAAAAGTATGGATGTACTTTACAATTGGTGTACTTTCTCTGTCAGCTATTCTTGTGTTTGTTTTGCTTTATAGTAACATAATGAAGAAAAAAGCGAATCGGATGCTTGGTACAAAGAATGAAGAAATACAGGCACAGGCTTTACAATTGCACCAGCTAAATGCCACAAAGGATAAACTTTTATCTATTATTAGTCACGATGTAAGAGGACCTCTTGCGAGTTTGCGTGGATTGGTAAACATTATCTGTAAGAATGAATTGACTCAAAATGAGTTTGTTGAAAATTCTGTGAGACTTCGTCACAATCTCGACGTCGTTCAGGATGACCTTGATAATCTTTTATATTGGGCCCAATCCCAGCTCAACGGGTTATCAATAAAAAATGAAGAAATAAAGGTTAGCGATATTATCACCGAAAAAATCAGGCTGTTTCAGGATGCTGCCATTCGTAAGGGTATCAACATTCTGAACGATGTGTCAGAAGATCTGGTGGTTCTTGCTGATAAGAATCATCTGAGCCTGATCGTGCGTAACCTACTTGCTAATGCGATCAAATTCAATGGTCGCGGAGGTTCCATATGGATTCAGGATAAAATTGTGGATGATCAGGTTGAGATTTCGGTGATAGATTCCGGCGTCGGAATAAAGTCAGGAGATCTGAAAAAGCTTTTCAATGCGCAGACTCATTTTTCAAATGTCGGTACCGAACAGGAGAAAGGAGTAGGTTTGGGGCTGCTGCTCACGAAAGAGTTCATTGAAAAAAGCGGGGGATCCATTTGGGTAACGAGCGAAGTTGGAAAAGGATCAACGTTTACGTTCACGGCGAAGAGGATATTGGTGCCGGCTGATTCGGAGCAAGGGGCTATGAGTTCGGCGATTTAACTGGAAATTCGAAAATTGAAATTTGAAATTGAGTTCGTGCTTTTTCTCGAGCGCTCTCAATTTTTTTTGTCAGCGAGAGTGCTGGGAGCAAGGACGCTTAAGGATGCAGGCTGAAGTACGATCGTGAAGCTATCAGCAAGGCCACACGATTCACCATCTATATGATAGGGTACAGGGTGAGAAGTTTTGATTGTAGCCTTCTTCGCCACCATCATGTCGCACAGATCTGATTCACCCAATTTGCCTTTTAAGAAGCCATGTATAAAACTAATGTCTGCCAGGGTGAATTTTTTTATGATCGTTAGATCAAATATTCCATCACACACTGACGCATGTGGAGCTACGCGTACATTGTTACCGTATTGTGAAGAATTGGCAAATGCAATGATGAATGCCCTGGCAGTTGCAGTTTTTCCATCGACAGTTAGGTCTGCATCAAACTCCGGGAACTTCAACATCTCGGAAAGGGTTAGTCGCGCGTAGCCGAGCAATCCCCTTATTTTTTCGTTCGCGAACAGGTTAGCTATGTGACCATCAAAACCAATACCCGATACGTTGAGAGATAATCGATTATTGATAAGCAGGGTATCCATTCTCACAACGGTATTGGTAAACAAAGTATCAATAGCATCCGGTAGCTGTGAGGGGATTCCTAAATGTCTGGCCAAACCGTTGCCTGATCCTTTTGGCAATATTCCCATGGCCGTTTGTGTACCAACGAGCCCTTGTGCTACTTCGTTAATGGTGCCATCACCGCCGACGGCGATAACATAATCATACCCGGCTGAAGCTGCGTCACGTGCCAGGGTTACCGCGTGGGCTCGATGCTGGGTGTCTTCAATTGTGCATGCCGTGTCGTTCTTTTCGCAAACACTGTGAATACGATCTTCAATGGCGAAGAAATTGGCGAAGCCGGAATGGCGATTGATTATAAAAAGAGCCCTCTTTTTCTTTGCAAGCACGAGCCAAGATTACAAATTTTTAGCAACAGCGTTTGTGTCCACTGGGATAAACGTCGGCAACAGGGGTTGAGTACGACGGTTCTTCTTTAAAGTGACGACCAGATTGATGTGTTTTTATTTTTTCAGTTTATCCTCAATATACTTGACGGCCTGTCCAAAGGTTTGCATTTTTTCCGCGTCATCGTCAGGGATCCTGATATCGAAGGTTTGTTCAAATTCCATTACGATTTCTGCGTAGTCCAGAGAATCTATACCAAGGTCTTTAACAAAGTTTGCGTCGGGGGTTATTTCTGATTCTGCAATGCCTAATTTTTCAGTCAATATTTTGGTGACTTTCTTTTGAATATCTTGCATAGCGCCATTAACTGTTTGGTAAATGTATTAAATCCGTATTTGCCCCACAAGTTGGTCCTGAACTGCCGTGGCTCTCTGCGAGACGGTGCTAGTCGTTTGTTTGTAGTGGTTAAAAAGAAGGAATAGGGAGTAGGGAATAAGGGCTGGGTAAGTAGAAGGTATAGGGTAGAAGGTATAAGGTATAAGGTATAAGGTATAAGGTATAAGGTATAAGGGGTGCAGCAACAGAAGGAAGATTTCTGCACCCTTTATTAAGAGACTGTAAAGTGAACTGTGTCAAAGAAAGAAAATCATCAACTTTGACACAATATGAGTAAAAAGGAAAAACAATTCAATTTAGAAGAGATTAAGAAAAAGGCTCTGGAGCAATTTCGCTCGGGCA
>JAEZBX010000300.1 GCA_023412765.1 Bacteroidota bacterium | reverse complement strand
ACGCTAGCGTGAGTATTGCAATGCCGATTAATAGAAATGACGTAGTCAGTTGGTTGTTTGCAATTCCCATGTGATACTTGTCGATCTTTTTTACAAGGTCGCGTACGGAACAGTTTTTAAATGTCGGAGTAGTCTGTGGGGTGCAAAAAGAAAATATCGATCTTTGATACGTTGTTCTTGTATTCGCTCATCCCCGATAGCGTCTTCCACTGGGAGTCAACTCTGAATGCATCCCAATGCTCATCCCTCGATTCCTTATTGGGGAAGGTCGTCATGTACATCAGGTTTGGCATTCGACTTCCGGCGATCACTTCCCCGTAAAACACAGCGTTAAATCCTAATCTCTTGAAAAGGCCAACTTCATCACCGTCGTTAAACATTTTTATTTTGTTCTTTGAGATTTTCTCGGTGTGGCCTTCATAACTTCTCAGCTCATAGATTCGTTCGCCCACCGGGGTATCATGCTTTGGCACCTCTAGCTGCGGCATCCCGGAAAAAGCGTACAGCAGAATCGTTTCAAGGCGCGCGTAAGGAAGATCATTGTATGCGGCGTTCAGATAATCGGAGCCGGTGCTTTCAAATTGCTTGTCCTTTTGCAGGTCCTCCGTGAGTTTAGCAAACTGCTCAAGAGATTTATACGGAATCAATACATAAATTCTTTTGCCAAAATTAGCAGTATCGGCTTCGACCGGCTTAAAAACTCCAACTTTGGAAATTCCAGCGCGATGAAGCGCGGGCACATAAGCGTCTTTCAGGAACCGCTCTACGCGATCCTCTTGCTTTTTTGATGTGACATGATAGATTTTTATCTCGTAGTACTCACGTTTGGGCGCTACTGTGGCCGACGTTAATGCGAAGGCGACGCAAAGGAAAAGGAGGTGCTTCATCGGATGATTAATTTTCCCGAAAGTAAACCGATGAATCAAGATTCACAAGCTGTTTTATTGAGAGGATAGATCCATAAACTGGAATCCTGGAGTCAATTGACTAAGGTTTATTCAGCTGCACTCGTTCAGCCGTAAGAAGTTTTATTTCAGGATCACCTTCAAGATTATGCATCTGGCTTAATATCCAGGGGTACCGTTGGTTGATGTATTTTGAAGGTGGCTTAACTGTGTAAACCTTTGGATTAGGCAGACATGCCGCTATCATTGCTGCTTCTTTTCGTGAAATATTCTTTGAAGGCTTGTTGAAGTAATGCATTGAGGCAGCTTCAATACCAAAAATACCGGTGCCCATCTCGGCAACGTTCAGATAAACTTCGAGTATCCGTTCTTTTCCCCAGATCTTTTCAATCATGAAAGTAAAGTAAGCTTCAGCGCCCTTGCGTATCCAACTTCGACCTTGCCAAAGAAAAACATTCTTGGCAACCTGCTGGCTGATCGTTGAAGCTCCGCGGATCTTTCCAGGTTTCTTTACACCTTGTCGGATCACCATCTCGATGCTCTTAACATCGAAGCCACCATGATCGGGAAACAGTTGATCCTCCGAAGCGATCACTGCCAGGCGTGCATTAGGGGAAATTTCAGTCATGTTTACATAGTCTCGGCGCAATCCGTGACCTTCTATAACGCTAACGATCTGTGTAATCGTAATAGGAGGGTCTATCCATTTTAAAGCCACGATATAAATCAGGTGAGCTATAAACGCAATGATGACGATCTTGCGGATCTTGTAAAATATTCGTCGTACCAGAGTATTCTTGCTCATAAATAGCGTCAGCAAAATACAAAAATGCCAGTGTTACTATCGATCAGCGAGTCGAGTGCTATTTTAACATGTGCAGGCGCAACGGTTAACCAAGCTAAAAAAATCGCAGACGCAAATCTAAGGTAAAGAAATTCGCTTACAATTTCTTTACGTCATTGCCCGATTGCAGTTAATTTTTACTTTTAGACTGATATGGAGACTAACGATCTTTCTCAATTCCATGATATGTAGTCGGTAGTAAAATTTTTAATGATATTTAAAATAATTAGCAAATTATGAAACGTTACTGCCTGGCGCTCGACTTAAAAGATGATCCGGCTTTGATCGCAGAGTATGAGCAATTGCATCAGCAAATCAGGCCGGAGATCGAGAAAAGCATTCTTGATGCTGGGGTGACTTCCATGGAGATATTCCGCACCGGTACAAGGATGTTTATGATCATGGAGGTGGACGATGATTTTACTTTTGAAAGGAAGGCAGCAATGGATGGGGCCAATCCGAAAGTCAGCGAGTGGGAAGAGTTTGTTTGGAAATATCAACAGCCTTTACCCGGTTCGAAACCCGGTGAAAAGTGGATTTTAATGAAGAATATTTTTGACTTAAAAAGAAAGTAAATGCGTATCGACGCTCACCAACATTTTTGGATCTACAACGAAGAACGCGATGCATGGATTACGGATGAGATGTCTGTTATCCAAAAAAATTTCTTACCTGAGGATTTGAAGCCAGTGCTGGCGCAAAATAAAACGGATGGAACGGTGGTAGTCCAAGCGGACCAATCCAAGGAAGAAAACATTTTTCTGTTGGCAAACTCATTGAAGCATGATTTTGTGAAAGGTGTGGTTGGTTGGATTGACTTTGAGGCAGATGATCTTGGCGCGCAATTAGAGTATTACCAGGAGTTCAAGAAATTGAAAGGCTTCAGGCACGTGTTGCAGGGCGAAAAACAACGCGACTATATGTTGAGACGCGGGTTTATGCAAGGTATCGGCAAGCTGAGAGAATTTGGCTACACGTACGATATACTTATTTACCCCGATCAATTAGATTATACTCTTGAATTTATTAAAGCATTTCCTGACCAGCCGTTTATCATCGATCATTTGGCTAAGCCATATATCAAGGATGGGGACATCGATACATGGAAAAGGGCGATCCAGCAGATTGCAACCTTTGAAAATGTATTTTGCAAAGTTTCGGGAATGGTTACGGAAGCGAATTGGAAGCGTTGGCATTATGACCATTTTCTCCCTTACCTGGACGTAGTTGCTAACTCATTCGGTCCACAGCGGTTGCTCTTCGGAAGTGATTGGCCAGTTTGCCTTGTAGCAGCGTCGTACGATCAGGTACTGGGTCTGGCTGAAAGATATTTCTCAACTTTCAGCAAAGACGAACAGGAAATGATCTTTGGAAAAAATGCGATATCATTTTATAAACTATAAAAAGAAAAATACATGGATTTGCTATTGAAGAATAAGGTCATTATTGTGACAGGAGGTGCCAAAGGTATTGGCGAGGGAATCGTAAAAGTTCTTGCAGCTGAGGGTGCCATGCCAGTTATTATAGGAAGAAGCGAATCCGACAACAAAAAAGTTGTCGCTGAAATTGAGGGTCTCGGTGGCCAGGCCTTTCAGGTCGAAGCGGAGCTGACTGATCCCACCGCCGCTGAAAAAGCAGTGAATGCAATCATTAAAAAATTTGGACGTATCGAGGGACTTGTTAACAACGCTGGTGTTAATGATGGTGTCGGACTGGAGAATGGAACTTATGAAAAGTTTATGGCGTCACTCCACAAGAACGTCGTTCACTACTATTTGATGGCGCACTATGCACTGCCCGAGCTGAAAAAATCGAAAGGCGCTATTGTGAACATCGGTTCCAAAGTTGCCGAGACTGGTCAGGGTGGCACATCCGCCTATGCCGCCGCAAATGGAGGCCGCAACGGTCTGACCAGGGAATGGGCTGTCGAGATGCTTAAATATGGCATCCGGGTAAACGCTATTATCGTCGCAGAGTGTTGGACTCCCTTGTACGAGAAATGGATAAAAACGCTACCAGATCCAAAAGCCAAGCTTGCCGAAATTGAATCGAAGATTCCATTAGGTAACCGCATGACTACGGCGGAGGAAATTGCAAATACAACGGCCTTTTTGCTGTCGGAAAGATCGAGTCATACAACAGGGCAGTTGATACATGTGGATGGAGGGTACGTGCATCTGGATCGGAGTTTAGCGAACGCGTAGGGCGGAACCTTCCGAAAGTTATTCGATGCAGTAGTAGATCGATGAGCGTAATCAACTTTCGGAAGGTTCCTCGGAAGGTTAAAAAACACAAATAGGATGCGAAATGCCATTGTTCTTATTGCAGTTGTAAACTTGTGGGTAATTGAAGCTCGATGTTCAATGCACACTGAAGCGCCAGTTCAAGAACACGTTAACTATGACTCTTTAAGAATTGTATTGGAAACAATGTTGGCTGAAGATCAAGAGATAAGGCGGATACTTATTGACTCAGTGGGACTGGATTCTCCAGAAGCACCTAAGTACTTGCAAAAGATGGCAAACATCGATTTGAGAAATAAGCAGCAGATGGAGATTATACTCGACAAATTTGGTTGGATAGAAAAAAGTAAGGTCGGCGAAAAAGCCGCTGAGAGTATATTCTACGTAATACAGCATTCCGACCTCAATACAATTAAAAAATACTTTCCTCAATTCAGAACGCTTGCAGAAAGGGGAGAAGCTTCAGCACGATTGTGCGGCATGATGGAAGACAGGATGCTTATGTGGGAAGGTAAAAAGCAAATTTACGGGTCCCAGTCATCTAATGCATTGCGACCAGACAAGAGTTTCGCAATCTGGCCAATTGAAAATCCTGCTGACGTAAACGTTCGTCGGAAAAAAGCAGGCTTTGCAAATACCGTGGAAGAGTATGCAGCGGCGTTAAACGCGGCTTACGATCCGAATGAAGAGCTGCCGAACTGATGAACTTTCCGAACCTCCCGAAAGTTAATTGACGATGTAGTAGCCCGATGACCGAGATCAACTTTCGGAAGGTTCCAATGCCTTAATCTCCTGCACCGCCCCACCTGCAATGCCGCGCACGTCTCCATAAATGCAAACCAGATTTTCCATCGCGCGAAAAAGCCTCTTTTCCCTCTTTGCCCATTGACTGGCAAAAAGCGCTTTCTCTTTCATGAGATCTTCCTGCATTTCATGGAAAGACTCAAACGCGGCCTCTAGTTTCTGGCGGAATTCACTTCCGGTTACGTAGCTGTAGATCATTTGTGACTTCTCACCCTTGTTCACTTGCGACGACGTTATTTCACCAATGCGTGAAAGGTTGTTGCGAAACAGGTGGGCCAATGCTTTGAACTCGAGAAAAGAGCATACCCAGATTCCGTCGATAGCTGCGAAACGAGTCATGCCATCGGGTAGCGCTTCCGTTACAATCACGCCAATCTCAGCCTGCTTAAGTCTCATATCATCTTTCATCTTCGCAATCCATTCATTGCTGAAATGTTTTGTGCGCTTGCTCTCATATAAGATCCTGCCGCATTCATTGTCATAATGATCGCGAACGATATGAACGCAATCTGCGCCGCGTTTTCCTTTTGAGATTTCTTCTACAATGTCGCGTGGGAAGGTGTTGATTAGGTAGTCTTCAATAGCTAACTCCTGAACTTCACCCTGCATCTGCATGCTTCCCTGTTCCGTCTTTCGCTTCATTTCATTAATTAATCTGGCTTGGTCATCAAGCTTCTTTTGCAACTCTGCACTCTTCATTCTTTCTTCTTCTCGCGCTTTTTCAGTTTCCTCGATCACGCGTTTCTTGAGCATCACATCAAGCATTTCTTTTTCTCGTTCAAGTTTGGCTTCGCGCTGCCTGACTTCCAGCATAGCTTTTTCCAATGCTGTCTTCTCTGCGTGCTCTTTGATTAGCCGTTCCCGCTCTAACAACCTTTTTTTCATCTCGTGCTCCATTCGTTCCTCCCGGTCCTTAAGGCGTTGTTCATGCTCCTGCAAAGCGATTGACTGGTCCTCAAATTGTTTAAGACGCGATTCTTTCGCCTTGCGATCCTGCTCCAGTCGTTGAACCTGCAGCTTAAATTTGGATTGCTCTTCCTGTTGTATCTTCGAAATTAGCGCTTTCGTATTGGCCTGAAGTTTCATATCAAACTCCCTTTCCAATTTTTCCCGCAAATCATGTTGAATTGCTTCTTCGGGTGAAAACTTGTTGCCACAATGAGGACATTTCACCATCACGGCCATTCGACTTATCATTTCCATAAGCATTTGTCTTTGAATCGAAAGTACATTCAACCTGTGACAGCTTGTGTCAAAGTATAAAATCGTTACTTTACCCTCCGGGAAAATGGGATTTCACTCTATCTAGAGCGTTCATATGGCGAAAAAAAAGATCGTTGGAAAGAAAACTGAATCTATTATTCCGCAAGCCAAGTTGCTTCGGTTGTTTCAAATCATTGCCGTTTTAAAAAGTGGCCACTGGACAATTCGCCAGTTGGCAGAGCGGTTTGATACAAGCGAGCGGACCATCTATCGTTATATAAATTTATTGGAAGAAGTTGATTTTCTTCTTGAGAAGGATTTCGAGAATCGCTTCTTTATTATTACGACAGATGATGATCCGAGTCAGGCCCAATTTTCCATTGAAGAAACAAAGCTGATCAAGAAACTTATTCATTCCGGCGCGCATGATAATCCGCTTAAAAGCACCTTACTAAAAAAGCTTTCCCTGAATTCGGAAATGGATAGTATGCCGCGCTTGTTCGTAAAAGCCAGGTTGGGACAATTTGTAGATCAGCTAGCCGAAGCCATTAAAAATAAAAATCAAGTCGTGCTCAAGAACTATCATTCTGCCAACAGCAACGAGATCCGTGACCGGCTTGTTGAGCCAATTCATTTTGGTGATAACTATCAGTCAATAGTTGCGCTCGATTGCCAGGATCGCGTATGTAAGCAGTTTAAATTGGATCGCATTGGTGAGATCATTGGAATGGATAGGAAGTTCCAGCACGAGGAATTGCATCAAAAAAATCAGAGCGACATCTTTGGATTTTCCGGCGATTCAAATACATGGGTCACCTTGCATTTGACGCTCCGCGCTTACCTGTTGCTGCGCGAAGAGTATCCTTTATCAATTCCTTTTACTGAAAGGTTAGAGAATGGATATCAATTTCGTGGTCCCGTTTCCAATTTTGATGGGATTGGAAGATTTGTTTTGGGACTGATGGATGAGGTAAGGATAATTGGCCCGGATGTGTTTAAAAGTTTTATAGAAAAAAAACTTCAGGAGCAAATGCTTTTTCAGGCTCCATAGAAAGCTTTTTTCACCGCAAGGGCGCGAAGGCGCAAAGTATTTCTTTCAACTTCCTATTCTCGGCTCGTCGGCATTTCTTCAATCTTACTACTACAACCCTGTAGCTACTGCCTCCTTGCCTCTCTCTCTAATCAGTTGATCTCTAACTTTCAATTCCCGAAAGAAATGCAACGGCTGATAGACACCACCTGCACGCACGCGCGCTTCAGCGACTAAAGGACGGACATCGCTTCGATAAGCGGCGTGCAAGATCTCCTGAGCGAGTGCAACATCATTGTCTTGTTGTGCTTCTAACAATGCCTTTGTATCAACAAGCAGGGCCTGTGCATACGCGATCTTTATGGCTTCAACTGATTGAATGAGATCTTCCAGCGGATCTTTTACATTGTGGGAAGCATCGATCATCCATCCCAGGTCAGAAGCATGATCCATGCGACGGGCATCCATACCCTCCACCAGTTCATTAAAGATCAGGAACAATTGATAGGGGTTGATGCTACCCACTGTAAGATCGTCATCCCCATACTTTGAATCATTGAAATGGAAACCTCCCAGCTTTCCTTCCATCAAAAGAAGGGAAACGATCTGCTCAATGTTTGCATTTGGCAGATGATGTCCGAGGTCAACAAGCGTATATGCTTTTGGTCCGAGCTTTTGAGCGTACAAAAGAGATTGGCCCCAGTCACCGACAGTCATTGAATAGAAGTTCGGCTCAAAGGCCTTGTACTCGACAAACATTTTCCAGTCATCCGGTAACGCCGCGTATATCTCTTGAAGTCCTGACAGAGTATTCTCAAACGCTTTTCTAAAGTTTAGTTGTCCTGGAAAGCACGACCCATCCGATAGCCATACCGTTATAGCAGACGATCCCAGTTCCTTCCCATACTGAATTACCTCAATGTTGTGATCGATAGCTTGTTTACGCACGTTCTTATCAACATGCTGTAGCGAACCGAACTTATAACTTAGCTTCTGATCTTTCTGGTCCTGGAAAGTATTAGAATTCATGGCATCAAAACGTAAACCATGTTGGGCTGCCAGAATTTTGATTGCCTTGGGGTCTTTCGGGATATCCCAGGGAATATGCAAAGAAATCGCGTCGCTCGATTTGTTCAGTTGATGAAGCAGGCCAACATCTTCAATTTTTTCCGCAAGCGTCCGCGGCTCGCCACCACCAGCAAACCGACCGAATCGCGTACCACCGGTGCCCAATGCCCAACTGGGTATAGCAATTTGAAAATCAATTAACTTCTTTACGATCTCTTCGGCATTGGAGATTTGATCTGTAATTGCAAGCCAACTCTTCTGATGCGCGGCCGATTGTTTCTCGTTATGGGCGTCAAGTGAACGCTTCTCAATTTGCATGTGAAAGTCGAATCTGAATGTGAGTATTAACGAACAAAAGCAGCGGCTACGCCACCGTCCACGTTAATTACATTGCCGGTTGATTTGTTCAACAGCCCACCAACTACCGCAAAGCAGGCATTTGCAATGTCTTCCGGGAGTATAATCTCATTGAGCAGCGTTCTTTTTGCGTAATACCCTGGCAACTCAGCAACGGTCACGCCGTACGCCTTCGCCCGTCCTTCTGCCCAGCTACCTTCCCAGATCTTACTGTCAGCGATAACGGCATCGGGATTGACAACATTCACCCTGATCTTCGAGGCGCCCAGTTCCGCCGCATTCAATCTACTCAAATGAAGTTGCGCTGCCTTTGCTGAACCATATGCCGCGTTGTTCGGACCTGACACCAAAGCATTCTTGCTGACGATGTTAATTACGTCGCCGCCAATTGCCTGCTTTTTCATGATATTAACGCCAGCTTGTGTAACCAGGAATTGTCCTTTAACAAGTACGTCGTAGAGAATGTCCCAATCTTTTTCAGTATGATCTTCCAGCGTCTTCGAAATGGAAAGGCCAGCACAATTTACAATGAGGTCAACTCCGCCGAACGATAATGTAGCGGTACGAAATGCGTCTTCAATTTCTGAAGTCTTTAATACGTCAAGCACCACAGCTGCCACGCTGTCTTTGCCATACTTTTTGAATTCTTCCTTTGCTTTCTCAAGGCGCGCAGAATCATTGTCATTGATAATCACACAAGCGCCTTCTTCTAAAAACTTTTTCGCAATAGCCTTACCGATACCGCCGGCACTTCCTGTTATTAAAGCAATGCGTCCGGATAACGCTTTAGGTTTCGGCATTCGCTGAAGCTTTGCCTCTTCCAGTAGCCAGTACTCGATGTTAAAGGCTTCCTGCCGAGGAAGGGAAGTATACTCGGAAATAGCTTCCGATCCCTTCATTACATTTATTGCATTTACATAAAATTCAGCGGCAACTCTTGCAGTCTGTTTATCCTTGGCAAACGTAAACATTCCAACACCAGGGTACAGTATCACCACGGGGTTTGGATCTCTTAGCGCCGGACTGTTAGGATGCTTGCAGGCTTCATAGTATTCTTTGTACATCTGCCGGTAAGCCTCGAACTGTGGTAACAATTTTTGCTTCACGGTTTCTGCATTTGTCACATCTTCGTTGGGAGTGAGCGACAGGATCATCGGACTAATCTTGGTCCTTAGAAAATGGTCGGGGCAGCTGGTACCCATCGGACCCAACTTCTCCATGTCGTTGGAGTTGATAAATTCAAGTACTCTCGCATCATCGGTGAAATGGCCAACCATTCTTGTATGACTGGAGCAAAAACCGCGAAGAACTGGGGCCAGATCACTAGCTTGTTTCAACCTTTCCGCGGGGGCCAGCGCTTCCACCTTTTTGCCTCCGAAAACCGGGCGCTTTTTACCGTAGTTTGCTGCCAGGTACTCCGAGCATCTTTCGATGACTTCCAGTGTATTTACATAGCTTTCATATGCCGTGTCGCCCCATGTGAAAAGGCCATGCGATCCTAGCATAATACCGCGGATACCTGGATTGTCTTCCAGGCATTTCTGCATTTTTAATCCAAGGTCAAAACCCGGGCGTTGCCACTCAACCCACCCTATGGTACCTTCAAATAGCTCTTCGGTTATTTTTTTTCCATCCTTTGCTGCAGCAATAGCGATAGCTGCGTCCGGATGCAGGTGATCGATATGCTTGAAAGGAAGAAATCCGTGTAACGGTGTATCAATAGAGGGAGCTTTTGAGCTCAGGTCGTAAATGCAATGGTTGAACAGCTCCACCATTTCATCTTCGTGGGCAAGCCCTCGGTAAATTTTCTTAAGACTGTGGAGCCGGTCAACGTACAATGCTGCGAGGCCACTTTTTTTAAGTGTTCCCAAGTCGCCTCCTGAACCCTTGATCCACATGACTTCAGTGGGTTCGCCTGTTAGGGGATCTTTTGAAGTTACTTTACACGAAGTGTTTCCCCCTCCGTAGTTAGTTAGCCGCAGGTCTGCACCCAATAGATTTGACCGGTAAATTAATAATGCAACCTCATCACCGTTAAACTCGGCAGCTTTCTTTTCATCCCACAGGTAGCTCACATGATTAAATTTCGCGACAGCACTTCCCGACATAATAGTTTGTTTAATGATTAATTGATTTCCTTTGAATTTGTCCGCCAACAAGGCAAAAAAGACCCTCAAAGTTACAAAGGCGGCATCGATAGCTGTCATGATCTGTTCTGTAAACGGACCCGTTCGGGTGGAAAATTTATAGGCGGTAATAGCAATCGTTGGAAAGATCACAAAAAGAAAAAGCCCTCGACCAAGGGCTAAATCCAAAACAACGCATTTTTAAACTAATCTATGAAAGCCACATTTTATTAAAATCTAGACCTGAATTCAGTCTCCAAGTATTGTTGCAGGTTATTAAGTCCTTTAAGGATATTAACCTTTTCAGGTTCCAAATAGGTCTTGTCCTCCTTGTATAAGACTTCAACGAAGAGGTCCCCAAGCATGTACATGTGAATATGACGACCATCCTTAAAGCGTGAACCGAGGGCTACTCCCTTTTCATGCAATTGCTTAACCTTTTTCTCCAGTGATAGACGATTAAAAAAGAACTTGTGTAACATGGTTTATCTGGGTTTTCCATGTGTATTACGAATATGAAGCCATGCTGAAAAACCGCGAAAACAGCTTAAAATGAGGGATTGCCCTTGATAATTAATCCAAGTTTGGGAAGCCCATTTCACTTCTGAAACTTTGGGCAGATTACGGACGAAATTCCATGACCTATTTAGAGATCCCGTTTTCGTGTGTAGCGATCTTGAGGATAAGTTCGATGGTAGAATTGAAGCCCTCCACCGTTGAAGGCTTGGTCAAGAAGTGAGACGCTCCGGCGCTAAGACAAAATTCCTTTTCAGTCTGTGATGACGATGTTGTGAGAATGGCAACTGGAATGTGGCCGAATTCTTCAGAAAGCTTGATCCGGCTCAACACCTCGCGGCCATGCATCTTCGGCAAATTAAGATCAAGAAGAATAATGTGAGGGAAATTCCGGGCCGTTTTCAGAAAAGGGATAACCTTATCTCCCTGTTTAATTACGTTCATGTCGAAGTGGACGCCCTTATCTCGCAGTGCATCCTGCATGAGTTCGACATCGTCCTGATCGTCTTCAACCAAAAGGATACTCAAAGTGTTATTAGAAAGCATCAAAGCCAAATATGATAAAAATGCTTGCGATTGTTGATCTGCAAAGCTAATATTTTTGGAAGATTTTTATATGGAAAAAGATACCCCCGGTACGAGTGAAAATGCTGCACATCGTCAGTATATAATTGGAATAGGAGCCTCAGCTGGCGGAATGGAAGCCATCCACCGGTTATTTGATCACATGCCTGAGAACACGGGACTTTCGTTCGTGGTTGTTCAGCATTTATCGCCTGACCACAAGAGTCTATTGTCCGACCTTTTATCGAAGCATACAAAAATGAAGGTCGTTGAGGCCACCCACGGGATGGAGCCGGAACCAGATTCCATCTATGTTATTCCATCGGGTAAAGTGATGACGATTCAAGGCGAATGTCTCAGCCTTTCTGAAAAAGCAAAATCCCGAGTCCAAAACACTACGATTGACTCATTTTTCAATGCGCTGGCTAGGGATCTGGGCCCAAGAGCAGTTGGGATAATCTTATCGGGCACTGGTACGGACGGCTCCAAGGGTCTTGAAGCTATAAAAGATGCTGGTGGAATAGCAATCGTCCAGGAACCCTCGACTGCTGCATTCGACGGAATGCCAATGAGTGCATTAGAGATTGCATCGCCGGATATTGTAGCACCCCCTGAGATGATCGCCGAAGAGTTGTTGGAGTTGCTGAAGGAACCCGGTTTGGTCAAAGCCCTTAGTTCATTAAAGGTGGAAGATGAGAACATTCTCATGGATATTCTTGAGATGATGTACCGTGCTACCAAATATGACTTCAGTCATTACAGGAGACCGACACTATTCCGAAGGTTATCCAAACGAATGTCGGAACTTAGTATCCCCAATCTTCAAAGTTACAGGGATTATTTACAGAACCACGGCGAGGAATTAAAGACGTTAAGCCAGGAGTTTTTGATAAACGTGACACGGTTCTTCAGGGACCCGGAAGCGTTTGATGCACTTCGCACAGAGGTCCTGCCTTCCCTTCTTACCAATAGGAAGAATGATGACCCGATAAAAATCTGGATAGTAGCATGTAGCAGTGGAGAGGAGGCATACTCCCTCGGTATTTTGCTCATGGAGTACTTGCAGCGGTCTGAATTAAAAGTTCCATCAATAAAGATCTTTGCAACCGATATTGATACCGACGCGCTTGAAATTGCGTCTCGCGGTGTATATGGTCACGATATTGAGAAGCATATCCCTGCTCCTTTACTCCAAAAATACTTTGTTAGGGATGCGCAGAATTTTCGTGTAGGCTCGGAGTTGCGCAAGATAATTGTGTTCGCAAATCATGATGTGATTAAGGATCCTCCATTTAGCAAGCTCGACCTGATCCTATGCCGCAACATGTTTATCTACATGAATAATATTTTACAGGAAAAAGCACTAAAGAAATTTCATTTCGCGCTTAAAATAAATGCTTTCCTGATGCTTGGTCCCAGCGAAAATATTGGAGTGCTAAAGGAAGTCACGACCGAGGTCAATAGAAAGTGGAAAATTTATAAATGCATATCTAAAAATAGTGTCGATACTGAAACGATATTTTTTCCACTCGAAAGAACTATTGCCACTAAATTAAATCAGGGCAAAAAAGAAAATGCTATAAATCTTAATCAACTCTTGAAGGAAACATTGGCTGAGGACAGGCATGTGGCGCTGATTGTGGTGGACAAGGAGTTTAATGTTAAGCAGGCAACTGGAAGCTATAAACACTTCCTTCAATTGCCTGAGGAGAATTTCGATTTCAACATTCTCAAGTTTGTTCATTCCGATATCGCAGTCGCGCTGGGAGCTTCACTCCGAAAAGCGATTGCTAACAATGAGAAACAGGTAATGAAGAATGTCATCCTTCATGATAATAATTCGGTTCCAGCGGTAAATATTATAGTAAAGCCTTATTTCGAACAGTCATCCTATCCGCAACCGTTCGTGTCAATTCTCATTGAAGAGGTACACGTCCAGACGAAAGCAACAGTTATTATTCCTCAAACGTCAAGCCGAGGTGATGATGAGCAGGTTGCAGCCCTCAAAGAAGAGTTGATAGAAACGCGTCAAAATCTTCAGGCAGTTATCGAAGAAATGGAAGCGGTCAACGAAGAGCTGCAATCGAGCAATGAGGAAATGATTTCGACCAATGAGGAGCTACAGAGTACAAATGAAGAATTGCAGTCGCTCAACGAAGAACTTCACACTGTAAGCGCGGAGCATCAGCTAAAAATCAAGGAACTATACGAGCTCAACGATGACTTGAACAATTATTTTAACAACTCTGACATTGGCCAGATCCTGGTGGATCCTTCGATGGTCATCCGCAGATTCAGTCCTGCGGCCACAAAGATTATTAATCTCATCAAATCCGACGTTGGTCGGCCGTTGTATGACATTACATTAAACGTAAAGGAACTGGATTTTGTGGATGAAGTCAGGAAGGTTATTTCATCAGGCCAATCGGTAGAAAAGGACGTAGAAACTAACGATGGAAGTCATTACTTGATGCGTATTTCACCGTTCGTTAGACGGGATAAAACAACGGATGGGGTAGTGATTAATTTTGTAAATATTTCGCAATCCAAATTGCTTCACAGCATTGTCGAAGGTGTATTTAAGAGCTCGCCGAATGGAATCATTGCCAAACGGATTGTTAGAAATGCCGAGAATAGAATAATCGATTTTGAATGTATAACTGCAAACGCCGCCGCTGAACGCATGTTCGGCGTTAAGCCGGGTGGTTTAGTGAGTGAGCGTCTCATGTCAACCCTCAGTGCTGCAACAACGAGAGAGTATCTCAACCTGTATAAAAAGGTGGCTGAAACGGGTCATTCGGAAAAAATTGAATTCTATGATAGTAAGACTTCTAAATGGTATGAAACAACAATCGTTAAAATGCTTGATGGCATATTAACGACACATACAGATATAACGGACAGAAAAAAGAATGCGGATCTGATTGCCCGCAATTATGAAGATTTAAAACGCGCATCTGAAAAGCTTTCAGAAATCAACGGGCAGTTGGAACGGTCAAATTTCGATTTGATGCAATTTGCATCTGTTGCTTCACACGATTTGAAGGAACCTCTCCGAAAAATTCAGGCTTTCGGTAATATTCTTCAGTCAAAGATTAAAGAAAAGTTGTCGGATGGAGAACTAAACTATTTCAGCAAAATGATTACTGCTTCTAACCGAATGCAGGCACTTATTGATGATGTGTTGACACTTTCAAAGTTGTCGAATGGAAATCCGATGCGCGTTCACACGGATCTTAATGCAGTGGTCAAACAAATCGTAGAAGATCTTGAAATTACAATTCGCGAAAAGAATGCTGTAATAAAAGTGGGGAAGCTGCCTTTCATTGATGCTATACCAGGACAAATGCACCAGGTGTTTCAAAATCTAATAAGCAACGCACTAAAATTTAGCGATAAAGAATCGCCCATTATCGAGATTGAACAGTTGCCCATTCTTACTGAACATGCGGAATGGCACGGGATCACCGATCACTATGTTTATATCGCAGTCAGAGACAACGGTATTGGATTTGAAAATGAATACAAAGAAAAGATCTTCGGTATTTTCCAACGGCTTCACGGAAGAAACTACGAAGGCACCGGTATCGGTCTAGCTATTGCGCGGAAAATTATAGATAACCACGGAGGCTTTATCTTTGCGGATGGCGAGGTTAACAAGGGAGCAACTTTTCACATTTACTTACCCGCAAATGCCGACCAAACTTCAAATGGTAAGAAGCTGGTAGCGGAAGCTCAGGAATAAATCCTTCTGCAGATATCTGTCCAGTTATGAATGATGTTAGCCTTCCTTAAATGGATAATGCGACGGCACATGGGATACCTTAATGCCTTTGACTTTGGGCTGTAACCATGATACCAGCCATTCCATTCCGGGCTCTTCACTTTCAGCATGTCCCAGAACGATCAGTGACATTGGCAATTTCATCGCCTGAGCATCTCTGATATATTCTGCTGTTTCCCATTCTGCAATCTCGCCCACAATCAATACATCCGGTTTTTCTTTTTGTAGAATATCAATGTGCGATCTGCCTCCAGAAGCGCCGGGCATTAGGGCCACACGTTTACAGACCTGTTTCACGTCGCCGATAAACCGAACTTGCCTGATTCCAAGACTCTTTTTTGAATGATTGATAAGATCTCCCAGTGACATTGGTGGCACTACGACGAGTCGCGGATTCTGACTGTTATAGTGATTTTGCCATCCTAGCTTCGTTAACACACCCATGAGTACTCCATCGGGGCGGTGAGTGTGCCAGTAATCGTGAAAGCGCCATACAACGATCGAGTGTTTTTTCAAAAGGTCATTTTTGTAACGAAATACATCGCTGGCATCCAGCCATGCCGTGTCATCCCGGTGGTTGTAGAATGTGGGTTCATGAGCAATAATGAAATTGGCACCGAGCGATGCAGCTTTATTGATGACATCAATGGTAGCAAACATGGTGGTAACAATTCCTTTTATCTCCTGTTGAGCATTGCCCGACTTAATTGTATC
>JAEZBX010000056.1 GCA_023412765.1 Bacteroidota bacterium | reverse complement strand
ACTGAAACTCATGAAGCGTCGATACCTGCGCGAGTTGTATGCGGATCGCGTTCAACAAATAAAATTTGCAATGCCGATGGCATGTATCGGTGTGGATGTAATTGTAGGTTTCCCTGGAGAAACAGATAATGATTTTTTGGAGACGTATCAATTCCTAAATGAGTTGGATATCTCCTACCTGCACGTGTTTACTTACTCTGAGCGAGAAAACACTTTAGCGGTCACGCTACCAGGATCTGTACCAAAGTCTGTTCGCGCAGAACGGTCAAAGATGCTGCATATCCTGTCAGACAAAAAGCGCAGAAAGTTTTACGAAGAAAATCTGTCGCGCGAGGCTACCGTTCTTTTTGAAAACGATGTCGAAGATGGCATGATGCATGGCTTCACTGAAAACTATATCCGTGTAGTAGCGAAATACGATCCTCTGCTGGTAAACGAAATCAGAAGATTCAGACTTCAGGAAATAAACGAGAAAGGATTGGTTGAATTGCAGGACCTGTCACCTGAAGTTTTTGCCCATTATTAACCGCGGCGGCGCAATGACGCAGAGTCACGTGTCTAGGTTTGCTGTTTTCGTTTGTGTCGGAGATGAACAGCTAGCCTTGCGCCTGCGGATCCTTCAGGATTGCTCGGCAACGCGATAAGGCCAGGCGTGGGTCGCTAACAAGCGATGTCCCTTTACCGCACCTTTGCTCCTTGGCGTCTTCGCGGTAAACAAGAACCACTGGACACGATTCATGCAAGAAACCATGCATATAATCACTAGCCACATAACACATTGTAAATCAATTACATATGTTTCAGGATTTCCCGGAAGTTCCCTTTCGCAGAAATACCTTCGTGGAATGGGAACAACTTCGCAATTTACAATGTTGAAAACTTGACGATGGCATCCATCCTTACATGATTAATAAAATCAATGACTAACGAGGTTGTAGGAATCGCAGGTGTTGTATTTTTAAATTGTTATTAACCCCAATATGATGATCACGATCACTTTTATTTTTGCTTTAGTAACGACTTTTTTGGTGTTTAGAAAACTTAATATCCGTCACGTATTTGTTAGAGTGAAAGCTAGTAACAGCCGCAGAAAAATCTAATTCTATTGCGTCTTTGCTTTTGATGATCGGGTTCTGCAGAAGGCTGACTTAGATCACAACTTTTTTTATAATTCCATCTTTGAGTTCGATTCGACGGTCAGCCATTTCCGACAGATGTTCGTTGTGCGTAACGATAATGAATGTTTGCCCTGTTTCTTTTCGCAGCTGAAAAAACAGTTCGTGTAAATCAAATGCATTCTTCGAATCGAGATTACCACTGGGTTCATCAGCAAGAATCAACGCGGGTGAATTGATCATCGCGCGCGCTACAGCTGTCCGTTGTTGCTCGCCACCCGATAATTCCGAAGGCTTGTGATGCATCCTATCTCCAAGTCCCAGCATCTCCAACAGTTCCTGTCCTCTTTTTCTCACTTGTTGTTCATCGCGGTTGCCAATCAATCCCGGAATGATTGTATTCTCTAAGGCCGAAAATTCAGGAAGCAGATTGTGAAACTGAAAGACAAATCCGAGAGATTTATTACGAAAGCTTGCAAGATTTTTCGGCGACTGACTAAACACGTCTTTATCATATATGAATACCTTTCCCTTATCGGGATGATCAAGCGTACCGAGGATATGCAGCAACGTGCTCTTACCAGCTCCTGATGCACCAACAATAGCTACGATCTCTCCTTTTTGAATTTCCAGTTCAATTCCCTTTAGTACAGGAAGTTTGCCGTACGATTTCTCAATTTGAGTCGCTCGTAACATTGTTTGAGTTTGCGTGTTTCTTGAAATAAAGCCGTAAATAAAGTAGTTTCGCCCCAAACAAAAAATTCCATGAACATTCACGAATACCAGGGAAAAGAAATTCTGAAAAAATTCGGCGTTACTATTCAGCGCGGCATTGTTGCTGATACACCAGACAGTGCGATTCAGGCAGCTAAAGAGTTGCAAGCTGAAACAGGAACAAAGTGGTTTGTAATAAAATCACAGATACATGCTGGCGGTCGTGGAAAAGGAAAGATCAGAGAGACGGGTTCTAACGGTGTTGTATTAGCAAAAAATATTGGCGAAGTACCTGATAAAGTAAAGGCTATACTTGGAGGCACACTGGTAACTCATCAAACTGGTCAAGATGGTAAGAAGGTCAACAAAGTATTAATAGCGGAAGATGTTTATTATCCAGGCGAGGGCCAGCCCAAGGAATATTATCTCAGCATACTATTGGATCGTTCCAAAGCGTGCCCAGTGATCATGGCATCTACTGAAGGCGGGATGAACATTGAAGAGGTAGCGGAAGAACATCCTGAAAAAATCATTAAGGAATGGATCGATCCGGTCGTTGGTCTTCAACCTTTCCAGGCAAGAAAAATTGCATTCGCGTTGGGATGGGAAGGCAATGCGTTCAAAGAAGGAGTAAAGTTTATTCATTCACTGTACAATGCTTATCTCGGCTTGGATGCGTCAATGTTTGAAATCAACCCATTGCTGAAAACATCTGACAACAAAATTCTGGCGGTTGACGCAAAGGTTAATCTTGATGACAATGCATTGTACAGACACAAGGATCTCGCTGAGTTAAGAGACATTACAGAAGAAGACCCATTGGAAGTAGAGGCAGGAAAAGCGGGGTTGAATTATGTGAAGCTGGATGGTAACGTAGGCTGTATGGTAAATGGCGCAGGCCTGGCTATGGCCACAATGGATATCATTAAATTATCCGGTGGTGAACCTGCAAACTTCCTTGATGTTGGCGGTGGAGCAAATGCTGAAACCGTTGAGGCAGGTTTCAGAATAATATTAAAGGATCCAAACGTGAAGGCAATCCTCATCAACATATTTGGAGGTATTGTGCGATGTGACCGTGTGGCAAATGGTGTAGTAGAGGCCTATAAAAAAATTGGCGATATCAAGGTACCTATTATTGTGCGTTTACAGGGTACAAACGCTGAAGAGGGCGCAAAAATTATTGAGCAGTCAGGATTAAAAGTTTATTCAGCGATATTGCTGAAAGACGCTGCGCAAAGGGTAAAGGAAGTTTTGAAATAATCCGTTCTTGAGTTGCCTAAAATAACTATATTCACAAAATTAATTGGCTTGTAATTCGGATGAGAAAGCTGGTACTACTCATTTTCATTGCATCAACTGCAGTCCCTTATTTAGGTAGCGCTCAAAGCTTTTTCGCCTTGCGCCGCGATCGTAATTTCCTGGTTAGCGTTGGCACTGGAACTGCGACCTATAAGGGAGAAATGGTAAATCCTGGTGATTTTGGAAGCCTTCGTCCGAATGTTGCAATTGGCGCCGAATATTATCTCAACAGCCGTCTTAGCGCCCGCGCCGAACTTACTTATTTTCAACTCCGTGGCAGCGATCGGAAAGCTGATGATGACCGCTGGGAACGAAATCTTTCTTTCAAATCTGGCAATGTAGAGCTGGCGGTTCTGGGTGCTGTTAATCTTAGCCCAATGGGAATTCGCTTTTACCAGCGGTCTGCTCTGAATTTCCACGCGTTTGCTGGCGTTGGGGTTCTCTATTTTAATCCAAAAGCTGAACTCGACGGCAAGACTTATGCCCTGCAGCCTCTTCAAACGGAAGGAAAGAAATACAGCCGTTTCCAGCCTGTAATTCCAGTCGGCCTCGGGGCGCGTATCAAACTGGATCCGTTCTTTAATATCCTTGTCGAGGGCGGCTATCGATTTACCTTTACCGATTATCTTGATGATGTCAGCATACGCCGTTATCCTGCTGCGTCTTCGCTTAAAAATGATATAGCCAGGAGGTTATCCGACAGACGACCTGAAATTGGAACTCAACCTGACAATCCTACACAAGTCGGCGTACGTGGAAACCCTAAGGAAAATGATGGTTATCTGATCCTCAATGTTACCCTACAGTACTATCTGCCGAAAATGATCTTCCAGGATTATAACAAACTCTACAACGTTCGCCGGAAAGGGTACTATCGTAAACCTCGAAAGAGCTAAGGTCACCCCCACCTTATACCTTATACCTTATACCTAAGAAAGGTATAAGGTATAGGGTATAAGGGTTAAAGATTCTGCTAAATCCCAATAAATCCATCAGAGTTTTGGGCCATACTATCGAGCCTGCCTCCCGGACAGGGAGGCGCATAACCACAATTAACGGATAACTATTAACGATTAACGGAACAAATCACTCCATTAAAATACTCTGAAACTTCTTCGTCTCTCCCAAAGTAGTAGCCATTCCTCTGGAAACTGACAACAGCGGCTGAGAATCTACGTGTACCGGTAATCTTAACTTGGCTTCAAATCTTTCGCGGAGTCCGCGCAACATGGCGCTGCCACCGGTTACATGAATTCCATTTTGATAAATATCGCTTGCTAGTTCAGGTGGACACGTTTCTAACGTCTGCACTACACTATGCTCTATAGATGTGATTGATTTTTCAAGAATGAAGGCGATTTCGCTATGGTTGACCATCCGTGTAACTGGAATGCCTTCAACCATATCCTTCCCTTTCACTTTCATCGGAGGCGGAATTTCAGGCGGATTATCCATCACAGCACCCACACGTATTTTAATTTGTTCCGCCGTCTTTAGTCCGATGGCGATATTATAGTTCCGGCGAAAATGATCTTGGATCGCTTCATCAAATGTATCCCCGGCAATTTTTAGCGATTGAAATGCAGCAATGCCCGACAATGAAATAACCACTATTTCAGTAATGCCACCGCCGATATCTATAAGCATTTTCCCATCTGGTTCACGAATATTCAAACCGATGCCCATGGCTGCTGCCACCGGTTCGTATACCATATAGGTCCGCCTTGCGCTGAACTGTTCAATTACATCGCGCAGCGCCCGGCGTTCAACTTCGGTAGTATTGAAAGGAATACCTGTAGTAATGCAATCGTAGCCGCTCATGAAAGAGTGATTTCCACAAGCTTTTTCGACCATCTCATGAATCATTTGTTTGGCAGAATCATAGTCTGCAATCACCCCTCCCCTCAATGGTTTTACGGGGCGTAACTCCTGGTGACTCTTTTCAAACATGCTGTAAGCTTCATCACCGATAGCTTTAACCTTTTGACTACCCAGGTCAAAAACGATGTATGATGGTTGCGAAAAAAGTACACATTCCCGATTACTAACCACTGTGTTGTTATTTCCTAAATCGAGCGCAACGCTTTTATTTTTAAAAAAATTGAAATTCATTCCTTTCCGCCTTTGATTTTCCTGATCTCTTGGGATTTAGACAAAAGTCGTAACTTCCCTCACTATAACCAATCCATTTATTAATATGTCGGACTATTTACAAAAATCGCGAAGAAGTTTTATTAAAAAGGCTTTAGGAAGTGCAATTATTACCGGTGTACCATCCACTATCATTGCACGCCCTGAGCAGTATATTGAAGCCCTCTCTCCTTCGAAAACGATCTCGGCAAACGACAAAGTAAATGTTGCTGTGATCGGTATGGGCATCATGGGATTCAGTAACGCCCAGACTTCTGTAAAAGTGCCCGGCGTAAAACTTGTAGCTGCATGTGACCTCTACAGCGGCAGATTGGAACGGGCGAAAGAGCTCTACGGGAAGGATCTGTTGGTGACGAAAGACTATCGCGAAATACTTGATCGAAAGGATATTGATGCTGTAATCATTGCCACCTCGGATCATTGGCATGATCGTATTTCGATCGATGCAATGAACAAAGGAAAACATGTGTATTGCGAGAAGCCGATGGTGCACAAATTGGATGAAGGCGCGGCGGTGATCGAAGCCCAAAAAAAAACGGGGAAGGTAATGCAGGTTGGTAGTCAGCGGGTGAGCTCGATAGTGACGGACAAAGCACGGGAAATTTATGAAAGCGGTGTGATCGGCCAACTCGTACTTGTTGAAACGTGGAATGATCGGCAAGGTCCCAATGGTGCCTGGCAATATTCCATACCAACAGATGCAAACAACGGCACCGTCGATTGGGACAGGTTCCTGGGCGACGCGCCTAAAGTTGCGTATGACCCTGTTCGATTTTTCAGGTGGAGGAATTACCAGGATTATGGAACGGGTATAGCGGGAGATCTTTTTGTACATCTATTTTCCGGTTTACATGCTGTCTTAAGTTCAAATGGACCCGAAAGGATTTATGCCACCGGGGGTCTCCGCTACTGGAATGACGGACGCGACGTACCTGACATCATCACCGGTTTGTATGACTATCCAGCTACCGATAAACATCCAGCCTTTACGTTGCAAATGCGAGTAAACTTTGTAGATGGTGGCGGTGGCGGTGAAAGACTAAGATTTGTGGGTAGCGATGGAGTTATGACGTTAAGTTGGAGTGAAGTCAAAGTTTCGCTAAACAAAACATCTAAAATACCTCCATATGGCGGCTGGGATTCCTTCGATACGTTCAGCGCATCGCAGCAAAAGGAATTTGAAAAATGGTACAAGGCACAGTATAAGGATGTTGCTAAAGAAGCGGCAAAACAAGGACCGGAATTTCGCGCGCCACAAGGTTACAGCGCTGACGTAGACCACCACGTCAATTTTTATAAAGGAATTCGTGAGAAGGCACCCATTAAGGAGGATGCTTTGTTCGGTATGCGTGCAGGTGGCCCCGCTTTGGCAAGCAACAAAAGTTTCTTTGAGAAACGGATTATAGAATGGGATCCGAAAACCGCGACTGTGAAGAGCTGACCAGATCATTTAATAAAGCATTCTTCGCAGAAAAGCCAGCGCCTTAAGACTCGCTGTGGGTCTTGCGCGCTCAGTACCAAGCTTAATTGCATCAGGCAATAGGTAGCGTGAGATGACATCATTTCATCTTCCATCATTGACCATTGAAGGATCGACCAAACAACTAAATCTCTTTAAAATACATACTCTATGAACAACAGACGATTACTGCCATTCATTATCCTGGGAATCATTTCACTGTTTATTGTGATGGGCATTTCTTCCAGTATATTTTTCACGTTGGAGGCTACTGAACGAGGTATCATATTTTACAAGTTTGGGGATGGTCTGGACAAGGAGCATATATTCCAGCCTGGCTTTCACATGAAAGCGCCATGGAACGATCTCATTGTGTTTGAAGTATCAGAGGTGACCGCAGAAGAAAAAATGGACATCAACGATAAAAATGGCTTGCCTATTCATGTCGACGTAACGGTGCGCTATACGCCTTTCAATGACAAGATCGGTCACTTGTACGAAAAGTTCAGAACTGATTACGCCAATCGATTGGTAATACCTGAAGTCAGATCGATGACCCGCCAGGTGTTGGCTCGGTATACCGCTGAGGAGATCTATTCAACCAAGCGTGCCGAGGTTGAAAACACAGTCAAAACTGAAACCGAAAAAGTACTTAATGCAAACTTTGTGGATGCCAAGGCAGTGTTGATTCGCTCGATACAATTACCCGAGCAAATCAGGAAAGCAATTGAAAGCAAGCTACAGCAGGAACAGGAAGCACTGGCTTATCAGTACCGGTTGGAGAAAGAAAAAAGTGAAGCCGAAAGAAAGAGAATTGCCGCCGAAGGAGAATCGCGTGCAAACAATATCATAAACAACAGTCTGACAAATAACTTGCTGAAAATGAGAGGCATTGAAGCCACCCTGGAGCTGTCGAAATCGCCAAATTCAAAAGTCATCGTTATCGGGTCAGGCCAGGAGGGTTTGCCATTGATCTTGGGGAATAATTAAAAATCCTTTTTTTAGCGTAATTTTTCGCCATCAGCAATCTAGCCTGTATATTTAAAACTTCGGTTAAACTCCTTAACATGTCTAAAACTGCAAAAACTTGTGAACTGATAATTGACGGAAAATCATACACTTTACCCCTGATTGAAGGAACAGAGAATGAAGTTGCCATCGATATTAGTGAACTGATGGAAAAGACCGGTGCGATCACCCTAGACCTGGGTTACAAAAACACTGGCGCGACGAAAAGTGCAATTACATTTTTGGATGGTGACAAAGGGATATTGAGATATCGCGGATACGCGATCGAAGACCTCGCCGAGAAGTCTAACTTTCTGGAAGTCGCTCACCTCCTGATCTTTGGCGAGCTTCCTACCAAAAAGCAATACGACCAGTTCAGTCACGATATTAAGACACATACACTCGTTCACGAAGACATAAAGAAAATATTGGATGGATTTCCATCAACCGCCCATCCTATGGGTGTAGTAGCTTCTCTATTTTGTTCACAGACAGCTTTTTATCCGGAATCCCTTGATCCCAACCGGCCGTCGGAACTCATTTATCTAAGTATTGTAAGGGCGATGGCAAAGATGCCAACCTTTGCAGCATGGGCATATAAGAATGCTATGGGGCATCCCGTGAATTACCCCGACAACAGTGTGGAGTATTGCGCCCGCTTCATGAAAATGATGTTTGCGCTTCCCGCACAACATTACGAAGTCGATCCTGTGATCGTCGACGCCCTTGATAAATTGCTCATTTTGCATGCCGATCACGAACAAAATTGCTCGACTTCCACAGTGCGTATAGTAGGATCATCGAAAGCCAGCATCTACTCTTCGATTTCTGCTGGAATCAACGCGTTGTGGGGTCCCCTTCACGGCGGTGCAAACCAAGAGGTGATCGTGATGCTGGAGAACATTAAGAAAGATGGTGGTGATACAGAAAAATGGATCAACAAAGCTAAAGACAAAAACAGTGGTTTCCGTTTGATGGGATTCGGACATCGGGTTTATAAGAATTTTGATCCTCGTGCCAAGATAATCAAGAAAGCAGCTGATGATGTACTCAAAAAGCTCGGTGTAAATGACCCTGTGCTGGAGATTGCACAAAAACTTGAGGAAGCGGCATTGAAGGATTCTTATTTCATAGAAAGAAAATTATATCCTAACGTTGATTTTTATTCGGGCATTATCTATCGGGCGCTTGGAATCCCCGTCGAGATGTTCACTGTAATGTTTGCTATGGGTCGCCTTCCTGGCTGGATTGCACAATGGAAGGAAATGAGAGAAAATAAGGAACCGATTGGGCGTCCGCGCCAGATATATACCGGTGCAACGCTTAGGTCATACGTTCCAATCGACAAAAGGAGTTAAAAGTTTAAGGTTTAAAGTTTAAGGTTTCGGTCTCCGACGTGAGTAACCTCAAACCTCGAACCTTAAACTTCAAACCTCAAACCTCAAACCTGAAACCTCAAACCAAAAAAGATGCTAGAGGACGAATTCGAAAGAGCGGCTGCAGCAACGAAGGAATTTACGCAGCGTCCCTCCAATGAAGAGTTGCTAGAACTCTATGCGCTCTACAAACAAGCAACGGAAGGTGACGTTAAGGGAGAACGCCCGGGAGGTTTTGATTTCAAAGCAATTGCAAAGTACGACGCATGGGAGGAACTGAAGGGTAGAACAAAAGAGCAGGCGATGAAGGAGTACATCACCCTCGTCGATAACCTGCAGCAGCAATATCGGTAACCTGTGAATCTTTTTTATCAACCCCTGATCCCACAAGGTGCACTACACCTGGATCAGGATGAGTCACGTCACGCTGTAAAAGTACTTCGCAAGCGTAACGGTGATGTAATCAATCTAACCGACGGCAAAGGACTTTTCTACGAGGGCATAATAACAGATGCCGATCCTCATGAATGCTCCTTCGAGATTCGCAGTTCAACACCAACCCAAAAGAAGAATTTCAGAATTCACATTGCCATTTCTCCGACAAAAAATGCCGACCGAATAGAATGGTTCGTTGAGAAATCTGTGGAAATTGGGATTGACGAAATTACCTTTCTTCAGTGCGACCACACAGAACGTCAGTATTTAAAAGTCGATCGATTACAAAAGACCGCTATCAGTGCAATGAAGCAGTCACTGAAAGCATGGCTGCCCGCAATCCATCCCACCGAAGCATTCAAGGATTTTGTATCGTCGAGAACCGATGAGGAAAAGTATATTGCGCACGTTGACGAGCAAAATCAGAACTACCTGCAAAAGGTTGTGACGCCGGGCCTCTCCTACCTTGTGCTAATCGGACCCGAGGGAGACTTCTCTGTTGATGAGCTTGCTCTGGCTTTCAATCTTGGGTATAAAAAGGTAAGTCTAGGCGCTGCTCGACTTCGCACCGAAACCGCAGGAATAGCGGCATGCCATATCCTGAATTTGGCAAACATCCCTTGATGCTTTACATTGTATTCATAACTCTTGCTGCATGGTATTAAACTACATCTGGGTTTCATTTTTTCTCATTGCTTTCGTCGTTGCCTTTATCAAATTAATTTTTTTCAATGACACCACTGTCTTTCCCGCGATGTTGCAATCAACTTTCGACATGGCGAAAACAGGGTTTGAAATCTCCATCGGACTGGCCGGTGTAATGTCGCTTTGGTTGGGGCTTATGAAGATCGGCGAGAAAGGTGGTATGATTCCATTATTATCCAAACTGGTTGGTCCATTCTTCTCAAGACTTTTTCCTGAGATACCCAAGAATCACCCGGCGACCGGTTCAATCATCATGAACTTCAGCGCGAATATTCTGGGCCTTGACAACGCAGCTACTCCTCTTGGCCTCAAGGCAATGAATGAGCTGCAGGAGATAAATCCCGATAAGGATACAGCATCAAATGCGCAGATCATGTTCCTGGTGTTAAATGCATCCGGACTTACGATTATTCCTATTTCGATTATGGCTGATCGTGCCATGCTTGGATCTGCCAATCCGACGAGCATTTTTATTCCAACACTGATCGCCACTTTCTGCTCCACATTTGTCGGGCTGCTGTACGTCTGTATAAGGCAAAAAATAAATCTGTTCGACCCTGTTATTCTCGCTTACATTTTAGGAATGTTGATATTGATATCCGGTATCGTATATTATTTTTCAGGATTGTCACCCGAAGAAGTTCAGAAACAATCGTCTCTCATTACGGGTATCATTATCTTTTCCATTATTGTATCCTTCATCGCCTTAGGACTGCGAAGAAAGATTCCGGTTTTCGAATCTTTTATCGAAGGCGCCAAGGAAGGGTTCGCTACCTCTGTTAAAATAATTCCGTTCCTGGTGGGCATCCTTGTCGGGATTGGAGTGTTTCGAACTTCCGGTGTACTAACCTACATTGAACAAGGAATAGCCTGGGGCTTAGCTGCCATGGGACTTAATACCGACTTTGTTCCCGCGCTACCGGTGGCATTGCTAAAGCCACTCAGCGGACAGGGTGCCAGGTCCATGATGATCGAAGTTTCAAAAGTATACGGTGCCGATTCGTTTGTCGCCCACATAGCCAGCGTTTTTAGAGGATGTGCTGAAACTACGCTCTACTTGCTCGCACTTTACTTCGGATCGGTCGGTGTTCGCAAGACGCGCTATGCTGTAACGGGTGGGCTAATCGCAGATCTGGCAGGGATGATTGCAGCTATTTTTGTCGGGTATTTATTCTTTCATTGAGGTAACCATCGAAATTGGAAAACCCAATAAAAAATTCTCACACCAGGGCCATAATTCTCCAACCTTTCAAATTTTCACTTTCCCAATCTTAGACTCCAAATTCCGATCAATTCGTCGAAATTATCTTTTATTCAAGGAAAAAGGCACATTCATTTGCGTAACTTATAGTGCAGAACTACCTTGTTATATGGAAAAGAAAGCCGAGATCCAAAAGACGATATATGACAATGCCAAGAGCCATTTTCTTGGAAATTTTCCCGATTCCCTGCCGATCGAACAAGCTTACGTACACATAGGGATTTACCTGGGATGGATCATAGATACCGGTCTATATTCTGAATATTTTGAAGAAGAAGCTTCAAATCAAATTTTCCGATTCAAGCGCCGCGAGATTTCCTGTACCATCTTAAGTGAGATCTGGGATGGCTACCTCGGTTTTGAATTGTTTAGCAAGCTTGGTAACATGTTTACATATTACTACTACGGCGGTGGACTTTATAGAAATGATTACGACGAAATATTGGTTAAAAGCCTCCCCTCAATCTACCACGTTACCGATAGCTGGGAAAATTATGAAAAGATGAAGACTCGTATTGATATGCGTTATTCGGATTGGAGAAAACTTGTAGGCTGTTAATTATTTCAGCTTTCCGTTCTTATCTACAACACTTTCTTCTGTTTCACCTTTTAATGTTACCTCTCCTGTCTCAGGTTTGAATAAAATTTCCGTAGGGACGAAATCAAGCAAATTATTCACGCTCCACGCAAGTCCGTCGGAGCGATAAATCTTCGCAAGTGTCGCTGCGACCTTATCATTCTCATTTCTCTTTTCACTGAAGACTAAAACAAAATAAAGCTGACCGGCAGCATCAGCAAAAATGAGACTTTTAAAACTTAAAGAGTCTGATAAAGGAAAGGTTGTTTTATCAACCGGAAAGGTAGTTACGATATCAGCTTTACGCGTTGGTACAATGGTCGCGAAATATCCCGACACACTCGACGAATCGGTATAGAGAAGGCCAGCCGTATGCTTTTCCTGTACCAACACCAAAGGCTTGTATTTGTCTGAAACCGCGTCGGGCATCGCAGGGATGGAATCATTATTGACGACTATCCATTGGAGCGCCATTTCAATTTCGGCAGCCTCAGCGTTCTTTTTGCGCTTTTCGCGTTCCGCATATTCCTTCAATGCTTTTACATAACTTTTCAGTACAACGGTATTGCTATATGCATTTGTGATGAAGTATTCATAGTCGGCCGACTTTCGATCGATATCGGCAGCAGTAAGCTTATCCGCAGTACTATCAAGCTTGTTCAAATAAACTAGTTCTCTTTCGAGCAGCTTTTTCCGAAATTGGAAGTCAGCCGAATCGCGGTATGCTCTATGTTCTATCAGGGTGGAACGGTATTCCAGGTCAGAAATTTTTAAAGTAAAGATATCCATTGGTAAAGGTTCCGGATCATACTTTTTCAACTTCTCTAAGAGCAATTGATCTATCAATTTCGTTAGATCACTTTTCACGGAAACGGAATCTTTACTCAGTTTTTCCCGAAGCTTATTGATCTCGGCATCATAGGAAACCAATAACTCCCGCATAGGTATAATATCCTTTTGTATACCTGTTTTAACCTTTTCCGCAAACTTTTTATAATTCCAGACCTCCACTTCATCCAGGAAGAAGTTGGCACCCGTTTCGCCGTCGGCGGTATAGTTGTGAATTTCATTTAAGGATAGAGCCTGATCGTAGCCCGTCCGTCCGATAGTAGTAGAACTAGACCGATAGTTTTCAAATACTTTTACACAGGAATCAAAACGCACTGATAAAGCCGTGAGGGCGTCCAGCGTAGATTCATCCGCCTGCAGATAAAGAGATTGCTCGTGAGGGTACTCTGCCTTGATTTTCCTGAACAGCGCATTGGTGCGTCTGTACAACGTATCGGCTAGAGAGAAGTAATGTTTCACCATTTTTACACGATCAATGCGCTCCCTAAGGCGCTCCATCCGCTTTTCCAGGTCGAACTGAATATCGGAAAGCTTTACACCAAATTCTCCTGTTCGCAGGTCGCGACGATTGTAGGCTTGATAGAACTCACTGTTTCTTTTGATTTCCTTTTCTGTGATCGACTTGTACGCCTTATCATAAAAGAAGATGGCCGAATCCATGTTAGCAACGGCGCTCTTTGTTTGTTTTAGCACATCGTCCTTAGCAGACTTTTCCTGGAAAATGATACCCATATACATGAATGCATTGGGGTTATCACCGGTTTCTTTCAGGTACCTTTTCAGGAAAGGTTCGGCTTCTTCGTACCGTTTGGTGTTTAGTAAGGCGAAGATATCTTTATACTTTACCTTCTGCCCGTACGCTGAAATTGCAACCGATGACAGGAAAATGAACTGAAACAGTTTTATCTTTGTCATCAGAGAGTTCTTTTATCTTTCGAAATTAGTTAAAATTAAGAGATTAGAGTAACGAAACACCGTTGACTTCGCCGAATGAAAATGACCTTTATCAACCAAAAAATAAAAACCGTCTGGAACACACTGAGACCGTGGGTCATAGTGGCTACCGTTTTTCTGGTAATGCGTTACACAGGACTGCTTTCGGGGATATCATATGTTACTAACAGTCTTCTGTTACACACCGGTGTAATGAATGCAAGTGTCGAGGAGCCCGTGGTGATAAAATCGTTTGATTACAATTTTAAGATCAAGGATTTGAATGGAAATGTTATCGACTTCAAGGATTTTAAGGGTAAGACAATATTTCTCAACGTATGGGCCACCTGGTGCGGGCCTTGTCGTGTCGAAATGCCTTCAATACAAAAAATGTATGATAAGGTAGATAAAGAAAAAATTGTATTTATAATGCTCGCAGTCGATGAACGAAAAGATTTCGAGAAGGTAGTCAATTTCGTAAATGATAAAGACTACACTTTTCCTGTTTTCGTTCCCCACGAATTTCTCCCCGACCAGTTAAGGGTAAGAGTAATTCCTACCACGTTTGTGATTGATCCTAAAGGAAAAATTGCCACAAAAGAAACTGGCGCCGCCAATTACGATACTGAGGAGTTTAAGAGCTTTTTGGAGGGCTTAGCTACGAAGTAGCGGCTTCGTTAATAGTTATCCGTTATCCGTTAATAGTAGAGCGCAGTGCTTTACTATGGGCACACTTTATCTGCAGCACCAACCTCAAACCTTAAACCTTAAACCTTAAACCTTAAACTTTAAACTATTGAGCGACTGGCAAAAAATTCTGATAATGCTCATAGTACTGCATAATATTGCGAACATACACCTGAGTTTCGAATCCACGGCAATGTCCATGCTTTACAACCGGATCGGTGTAGTATTTGCGCGAAGCTTTATTTAGGAGCATAGCCTCCACGTTGTCTGACCAGACATTTGGGTCCATTTTATATTTTTGGGCCAGGGCCCTTGCATCGTAAATATGTCCAATACCTGCGTTATAGGCAGCAAGACTGAATTTTATTTTATCTTCTTTAGAAAACTCAGGTTTGTCAAAATGATTGTAAATCCAGCGAAAATATTTTGTTCCTGTTGCGATGTTCAGATCCGGCGCCCCCAGCTTACTGAAATTAATTTTATAGGTTTTGGCAACCGATGGCATGAGCTGCATTAGTCCATAGGCACCAACCGGAGAAACAACATGTGGTCGAAAGCGTGATTCCTGGTGAATAATGGCTGCAATGAGTTTCCAATCGAAGGACTCTTTTTCTGCATAAGTTCTGATCAACGAATCGTACTTTGAAATAATACCTTTTCGGATAACAGGCATTTCATATTTTAGCTTTTCTTTGATGAATGCAGAGTGATCATCATATTTTCGGATCGTGTATTGGTAGTCGGCTGAGTGCCTTTGTTTGGCATGCCATGCATTGAAATGATCTTTGAGTTGTTCTGAGTGCGGATTAAATGCGAATGCTACCGGTTGTTGTCGCTGGATCATCCGATGTTCTTTCAAATCCGGAAAATATGAATGCATGATCAGGAAATCGTGCTTGTCTACCACCAGGTTTGGGTATTGATTCTTAGCGACCTTTTCCAGTGCAACCTCCTTACTTAATTCAACTTCAAGATGTGCAATAGAATCTTTCAGATGCTGGATAATTGAATCACTTTCATGCATCCAGAAATGTACTGGTGATTGGTGTATAATGTTATACGCTGACAACTGAGCTGTTGAAATCGTCGAACGACGGGCAGTAGTTGCCAGGATGATATCCGAATGATACAGTGGGTTGCTAAATGGAGTAATCGAATCCATTGCTTCATTAATGAAAAGAGTGCCCATTGCAACATCAAAATTTCCTGCGCTCATACTGTCGTACATCTGCTTATAATTTTCGACGGTTATGATGTCGATCAGTAAGTTGGCGTGCTTAGCATATAATTGCAGCAATTCGTACTCAAGGCCATGCTCTTCCCCATCATACAAGAAAAATGAATTGATGGAATGTAGTGCCAGCACCTTCAGTTTTTTCTTTGTCAATGGCTGCCTTTTGTTTTCTGGTGGTTTTTTCAGCGCAAAGCTTATGGGCTGGGGTAAATTCTGTGTCGAATCGATCTCTGTTGAAGCAACCGGGAATGACGGATTTTCGCTCTTCAAGTCTGCGTTGCGGCCGCATGAAATCAGAATCCCGGAAAGCAATGCGGCGAAAGCAAGGCCTATAGACGCCTTTGTAACCATATATTTGAAAGAGTAATTTTAAAACAGAAAAAAGATTATCTCACGGCATCGTATTGCCCCCATTAACACTAATCCGTTGACCTGTAATGAACCTTGCAGAATCCGATGCCAGAAATGCCACCATCTCACCCACATCGCCCGGATCGCCCATCCGCTTTAACGGAACATTGTTGGCATAGTTCGCTTTCATTTCCTCAGGATCGTCGCGATGCATTTCAGTTGGGATCCAGCCAGGGGCGATCAGATTCACGGTGATCTGATAGGGACCTAATTCATTTGCCCACGATCGAGTAAGGCCCAGTTGTGCACCTTTTGCTGAAACGTAGCTACTAAACCCAGGCATACCCTGTTCGAACACTTCTGAACCAATATTAATGATTCGTCCATACCGCCTTGTCTTCATTGAAGGTATTACCTGCTGAACCAGCAAGAGTGGACTTTTTACAAAAAACTCCAGGTGATCGAGCATATCCCGCCACACCAATTCTTCAATCGGTTTGTGCACATGTATTAAAGTGGCATTAACAACCAGGATGTCTACCGGTCCATACCTGTCAACCACCTGCGCGCAAAGTTTTGCCACTTCGAATTCATTAGTAATATCAGCGGGAAAAATATCTGAATCGCCACCATCTTTTAAGATCGCTGAACGCAATAGAGTCGCTTCCTCGCCCCGGGCCAGATAATTAATTGCAACCTTGGCTCCCTTGCGGGCGAGTACCCACGAAATTGCAGCACCCAAGCCGCGTGATCCACCGGTAACAAGGGCAACTTTGTTCTGGAGATCCTGGGTCATGGGCTTAGGAAGTTGTTATCAATTTGTCATATTTTAATCAAAAAATAAAACTAAAATGATCCCTAAGCTTATTCATCAATTTTGGATTGGCCCGATGGAACCGCCAACGCAGTTAATGAATACCTGGAAAAAGATGAATCCAGGCTGGGACTATATTTTTTGGAATGAGACGTCTTTATCAACCCATTTTCCAAATGGTCTTAAAAATCAAAAGCAATTTGATGAAATGGATGAATTGTGTGGTAAATGCGATATTGCAAGACTGGAGATTTTAAACAAGTATGGTGGATTTTTTATTGATGCGGATAGCATTTGCCTTGCCCCTCTCGACGATTTTTTTCTGGTAAATGATTCCTTTACTTGCTATGAAAACGAGTTTGAAAGAGGAAACCTCCTGGCGTGCGGGTACCTGGCATCGAGGCCTGATAACGATCTGATGTGGTTATTAATAGACGCAGTTAATAGGAAAGATATTAAAAAGGTGCTGGAAGCCTCTGATCGCTCTCCCTTTGACCCTTCGTATCGAGCCTGGAAACTTACGGGCAGCGATCTTCTGACCAAGACTGTTTTTGGCAACAAGTACACTTCGATAAGTATTTACCCGAGCTACTATTTTATACCCCGGCATTATACAGGACGAAGATATATCGGACCCGCAAGATCTTATGGAGAACAGCTTTGGGGAAGTACGCCTGGTAGTCAGTTCTATGGCTACGGCGCTGAAAAAATTAGGGTGGCTCTTGAAATGACTACGGGCGGCACATAGGCCGCCCGTAATATCTATTTCTTACCAGGGATTCATCAAATGCAACTGACACTCACGTCACTGCAACTTCAGTTAACCCACTATTAACTATGCTTAGGCTTATCACGCAAAGCCTTGCTCTCAATCCGCACTTTCTTGCCCGCGTCATCGAGGAAGTAATATCCTTTTTTATCCATCTGAATATCTTCACCGTTAGGGCCGACTTTATTGTCAAGTATCAAGCCTTTAGAAGATCGATCACGTGTCTCTGGAACCACAAATTTAACTTGAGGTACAGCTTCTCCGCTCTCAGATAAAATTTCAGTGGATGTTGCCGGTTCCGTCAACGGTTTTTCCGCTTTTGGCGTCGACTTTGTATCAACGCGAGCGAGCGCAGAGTCCTGTGACAGTGCCTGTGTTGCTGAGAATAGGAACAGCACAGCCACGGATAGTAGAAAGCCAAACATTTTTTTCATAAAGGGTTGATTTTATAGTGGCGTTTTTTCCACAGAAAGTAAGAAAATCTCGTACCAATTTTTTTGCGTTTCCATAGGGGGTAAAAACATGATTTTTTCTACCTCTGGAAGATCATGAGAAGACGCCCCATTTTGGGATGCTGATGAATGTCTACAAATGGGATTTTTACGCCCCAGACGCAGATTTTTTGTAATTACAGCTTCCTCAAAACCGGAGGTAATTTTCCTTTTATTGACCGTCCAATTTCACTTAGAATCAAGCACGATTAACGAGACCATACCCTGCACGCGCCAAAAGCTATGGGAAATTCATATCGAATCACTCCTCTGCGTGTATTTCCTCAGCGTCCCCTGCGGTAAAAAGACCTTTTATAAAGCGCCCTCTGCCTACAGACGCACACTCTTTCTATTTTTTTCAACTGCTCACATCCCCTACAAATTATAATGACCGAAAAGCAAAAATCTTCGATTCTTCCAATTTTCAAATTTTAATTTTGATACCAGCTAACAAGGATTTACAGCATGGAACAAAAAAATTCAAGAAGAAAATTTATCAAAAATGTTACCCAGTTATCCACGGCCGGTCTTCTCCTTCCGTCCATTCCATTTATATCATGTTCAGCACAAAGCAAATCAAGGGTGGGTGTGGCACTTGTCGGTCTGGGAAATTATAGTACTACAGTATTGTCCAAAGCGCTATCAGAAACGGAGCGTTGTTACCTGTCTGCCATTGTCACAGGCACACCATCGAAAGCTGAGGAGTGGTCTAAAAAGTATAACATTCCACAAAAGAATGTTTACGACTACTCCAACTTTGATGATATAGCCAACAATAATGACATAGATATCGTCTACATCGTGCTGCCGAACAGTATGCATGCGGAGTATTCCATTAGGGCATTAGAAGCAGGCAAACATGTGATCTGTGAAAAACCCATGGCGCTCACCGCAGAGGAGGCGATGCGGATGATAGAAACGGCTAGAAAGGTTAACCGAAAATTGTCGATCGGCTATAGAATGCATTACGACAACTATTTCAAAGAAGTTAAACGCCTGGGACAAAGCGAAGCGTTCGGACCAGTAAATTATCTGGAGTGCGCATTGGGTTACTCATTTGCTCCAGAGCCGGATTCGTGGAAAGTTAAAAAGGCAATGGGTGGTGGATCGCTTTACAACCTTGGTGTATATCCTATTCAAAGCGCGAGACATACAAAGGGAAAGGAGCCTGCGTACGTCACAGCGCAGGCGACGACGAAGCGGAAAGATATTTTCAAGGAGATCGACGAAATATTTACCTGGCAATTGGAATGGGCAGACGGAACTTTGTGCAATTCATATTCAGGGCCCGTTGCTTTTATCGACAGGCTCTTTGCGGGTTGTACGGATGGTTTTATAGAGCTAAATCCTGCTACTGCCTATACCGGCCAATCAGGGAGAACTTCAAATGGTGAATTAAAATTTCCGCATGTCTTTCAGCAAAAGCTGCAGATTGATGACTTTGCGCGCTGTGTTATAGAAAATCAAGAATCAATTGTAAAAGGTGAAGAAGGCTGGCGCGATATGCTGGTCATCGATGCAATCCACCGGTCAATCAAGTCTGGCAAAAAAGAAAAGATTTCCAGCTGATTTCCTTGACGGGATGGTTTGGAAAAGAATAATGTTGAGACTTAACAGTTTAATTAAATAGTCTCACAATTGCGCATTTCCAACAATATAACGTTAGCCTTTATTTTTTGAACGCCTAAATTGCTAAAACGTCGCCGTGTTGAGGTAACCGGAAAAAACGAACTTTTTCCACCAGAATGTAATAAATACATGAGTTCGCACAAGCGCCGGATTTATCTCAAATGAAATTCTTGAAATTTGTATCAAACATGGCTTTGTAACGGTTTCCTGCGTCATTTTTGATGTCCGTTGCGTGTCTGCATTAACCGGCTGGCAATACTTACATGTGTATATTAGTCGCACACACGCTGTTTCTGCTCGTTTCTTAACCCCCTAATATTGCTTTATAATAAAACGCGAAAACCCCTTAGGGATGGGGTCTATGTTTTACACTATTTTTTGTCAAACCAAAACAATGAAACTATGAAAAAATTATTATCCCTTGTTGCATGCGTCACTCTGATATCTTATGGCGCGATGGCGCAGGGTGTTAGTGGTGGTTTAAAATTAGGATTGAACCTTGCCAATCAAACGATGTCAAGTACTGAAATTGATGGGTTTACTGTTAGCCCAAGCTTCAGGCCAAGTCTTCACGCTGGTGGTTATTTAACTGCCATGCTTTCTGAAAAATTCGGTGTTCAGCCTGAAGTTCTTTTTTCAGGACAGGGTTACAAGCAAAACGGAGGTACGATAGCGCTCAACTACATCACCGTTCCTGTATTGCTACGTTATAATTTCACCGAACTATTCAGCATCCACGCTGGACCACAAATCGGTGTGTTGATGTCGGCAAAAGCAAAGCCAGATAGTGGAGATTCTGAAGACATGAAAGATGTAATGAAGTCAACAGATTTCGGCGCAGCAATCGGTGTGGGTATCGATCTTCCTGTAGGTCTGAACTTCGGCGCACGCTTCGTAAAAGGTTTCTCTAATGTCCTTGACATCGAAGAGGCTGAAATGAAGTGGAAAAACTATAACCTCCAGTTTTCTGTAGGCTATAAGTTGTTTGGTAAATAATTCAGAAATGCTCTTCGTATGAAAAAGAGGTTGCTACAGCAGCCTCTTTTTTTTAGACAAAAAATTATCGCCACCAAGACACTAAGGCACCAAGAATTTTACTTGTTTTTTTGTAATAACAGAAGGGCTTCAAAAATGAATTCCAAATTCTTTACAATTCGTTCTTTCGTTCCCTTGTGGCCCTTCTTGCCTTCGTGGCATCAAAAATATTTCACTCTCCCTTGAATGACGATTGAAAAAGTGGTCTTATTGCAAACCAGATAATTGGCGGAAGACCTGCACTTAGAACGATCGCGAGCAAAGGATCTTCAACTCCGGTGTATCCAACGTAGGCATATATAAAGCCGAAGGGTATAGTGCCGCATAAGAGAGCGGCATGAAAATAACCTGCCGGCATTCGGGTCAACCCCGCCATGCATGAAATCACCTCGGGAAAAACCGGTAGCCACCGGGATATCGCAACAATCCACCCTCCTACTTTGCCTGACATTCTTTTGCCGCGTTGGTAGTCTTTTCGACCCAACAGCGCGATCGCCGTCTTCTCGCCCATCGTTCTGCACAGCCAATACCCCAGGGAGCCAGCCATAAACGAACCCGCTACACTGATCAACCCTCCGGCTATTGGTCCATAGATATATCCCAGGGCGGCAATGATGATGGTCGCAGGCAGCGGAAGCAGCAGATCAGCCATTAATAAAACTATCGCTACTGCCCAGGCCCAATTACCATACTGTGCAAGCCAGTTTACCGTACCCGTCTGAGAGAATATATCGGTAAAACGATCTCCCCAAATAAAAAACGTTGTCAGCACGATAGCTGCTAACCCAAGAAATAAAAACAAGAGGCGCATAGGCAACAATATAGTGTATTGATGATGGATTAAAAATCCCTGTGATCAGCATTTTGAGAGCGGAGTTGTTTTCATTTTCTTTGTTAACATTCGTAAACTAATTGAAGCATGAGCAAACCTACTCCGAAGACAATAGATCCGGCAGAAGTGCGCAGTCTGGCTGCAGCCCTGGTTAAAAAAGTTCGATTTCCACAGCTCGCTACGATTGAGGGAGATCAACCGCGCGTGAGGCCTGTGTCGCCTGTCCGCACCGATGAGTTTACCGTATATGTTGCTAACCTTAAAAGTTACGGAAAGA
>JAEZBX010000194.1 GCA_023412765.1 Bacteroidota bacterium | reverse complement strand
CTGTCTCAGTCACTTATTCAAGGTATCGATTTTGGACAATTTCCTCAATCGCGAAGCGTGGTGGTTGGATTACAGCTAGGTTTCTAATATGCAAATGTTGAATACACCTTTCAAAACTCAGTATCAGATGAAAAAGAAAATAATACTTACAACGATTGGGTTACTCGCCATTTGTTTTTCGTGCAACGATAACATACTGGACAAGACTAACCCAAATGAATTTACACCAGATACTTTTTATAAGACTGATGCGCAAATTGTTGGAGCAGTTAACGCTGTATATAGCAGCTTGCAAAGCCTTGACCTCGTGTGCAGAGAATATTTTTTCGTGCACGATTTGAGATCTGACGACATGGGATCGGGGGGAGGCCAACTTGAAACTCCGAGAGCTCAGCTGTTGAACGGCACACATGATCCAGCCAATTCACTGCTTCTCAGTGTATGGACCGGATGGTATAGGCTGATCCACCAAGCCAACCAGGTTATCGAGAACGTGTCTCTTGCGGAGGACCCTGTGACTGAAGAGATGAAAAGTAGAGTTATCGGAGAAGCCAAATTTTTAAGAGGATGGGCCTATTTTGATCTGGTAGTTCTATTCGGTGGAGTACCCCTGATGAATGAATATGCTAAAGGCCCAGGCGAGGATAAACCGAGGGCAAGTGTTGATGAGGTCTATGCGCTAATAATTTCTGATTTAGAAGATGCGATTAATTCCCTTTGGTTGAAAGAGGAATACGATGCCGCAAATATCGGTCGCGCCAACAAACGCGCAGCCCAGGCGATGCTCGCAAGAGTCCATATGCAACGAGGTGACTATGCATTGGCGAAACCACTCCTTGTTGATATAGTTAATTCGGGCGAATTCGACGGATGGAAAGAAATTCCCTACATCGAAAATTTCAGAGAGGAAATGGAATTTAATGAGGAGTCACTTTTTGAAGTAGCATTTTCTTACGATTTCGGTGGATCAAGCTGGGATGGTACAGGCCAGGGAACTCAAACTGAAACGACCTTCCGTGGGCAGGAATATGGACCTAATGCATGGCGCAACGTTATTCCTTCAGTTGCTTTGCTGAATGAGTATGAAAAAACTTCGAAGGGAGATCCAAAAGATGACCCGCGCTACCAGCAATCGTTCTATTTCATTGGCGATACCTATTTTAATAATACTAGAACATTGACAGATATGCAGGGCAACGATCCGAAGATAAGCTGGAAGAAATATCAAAGGATCTACAAGGCGGCTGATGAAGAGCAACGGTCGGGTATCAACATGAGAATTATCCGCTATCCTGAGGTGCTTCTGAACTTAGCAGAATGCGAAAATGCTTTGGGCAACGACGCTGATGCAATTGATCTTCTAAATGAAGTAAGATCGAGAGAGGGTGTTGAAATGCCACCATATCCAACAGCAAATTATCCTGTAAATTCTCCGGCGGAAGTATTCAGAGCGGTTATGCATGAGCGCCGCGTTGAACTTGCTGGTGAGCAGATCAGGGATAAGGATATTGTAAGGTGGAGAAACCTCGGCAAACTGGGTACGGAAGTTATCCCATATTACGAGCCGAAACATGCACTCGCTCCGATACCACAACGGGAAATCGACAGCAATTCAGAAATTTCACAAGCAGATCAAAACCCTGGCTTCTAAGCCAACTTCGTAAGGGAAAGGAGCGGGACACCGCTCCTTTTTTTTTCATTTCTTCATTGAACTATTTTCACTTAATTGTAATGAGTTAACCAGGAAATTTTCTGCTGAGAATTAATCGTAATGCATAGTAACGCGAAGGGTCACGATCGACAAGATACCACATTGCCACCTGGTTAATTCTGGAACAATCGAATATTCTCGGCAACTTGCCTCTTTGCGACCCAGGAAAAAGAAATCGACATGACGCGAAATCTCATAGGTACGATATCAATTGGTCTTCTGATCTTAACAATAAGCGGTTGTAGTTCGCCCGAAAACGATAAACTCTTTCAGCTAATACCGTCATCAAAGACAAATGTAACATTTAATAATCTGCTCACAGAGACTGATAGTTTCAACGTACTCACGTTTGAATATATCTACAACGGTGGGGGTGTAGGAGTTGGCGACCTTAACAATGATAGTCTTCCCGACTTATTTTTTGCCGGGAATATGGTCTCGAGCAAGTTGTATCTCAATAGGGGAAACTTTGAGTTTGAGGATGCCACTGAAAAATCAAAGGTAGGTACCAACCTTTGGTGTACAGGTGTGGCAATGGTCGACATCAATCAGGATGGTCTTCTCGACGTGTATGTTTCAACCATTCAACCTTTCACAAATCGTCCTAATGTTCCCAATTTGTTGTTTTTGAACAAGGGTGTAGATGCGAACGGCGTACCTACCTTCGAGGAAGTTGCTTCTTCTGTTGGAGTGGCGGATCTAAGTTACTCTACACAGGCAGCTTTTCTCGACTATGATCTCGATGGCGATTTGGACATGTATCTGCTTACAAATGCGCTTGAGAACTTCAACCGTAATCAGGCTATTGGCCAAAGGAACGATGGCACTGCAAAAAGTACGGACAGATTTTACAGGAATGATGGAGTTGTTGATGGACTTCCACGTTTTACTGATGTCTCGCGAGAGGCTGGAATCCAACTGGAAGGCTGGGGGCTAGGGATTGTGGTAAACGATTTGAATGACGACGGTTACCCGGATGTTTACGTCGCTAATGATTTTATTTCCAACGACCACCTGCTCATAAACACGAAAACCGGGGCTTTCGTCAACGACATTACGCGAATGATGAAGCACCAGGAACAGAATGGCATGGGTGCTGATATCGCTGATGTCAATAACGATGGGTTTAACGATGTTATCGCGTTGGATATGATGCCCGATGACAATCTTCGTCAGAAGACAATGTTCTCGACAATTGGATATGACAGGTTTATGCTTTTCCGAAACAAGGGTTATCAGGACCAATACATCAGGAATGTATTGCAACTCAACAATGGTAACCAGACGTTTAGCGACATCGGATATCTCGCAGGTATTTATGCAACCGACTGGAGTTGGAGCACCTTGATCGCTGACTTTGACAACGACGGATACCGTGATGTATTTGTGGGAAACGGATACCGGAAAGATATTACAGACCAGGATTTTATAACTTACAGCCGCGAGTCTGCAATGTTTGGAACAGACAAAACCAGGTTGGCGAATGCAGTGCAGGCGGTCGAAGCACTTCCCGGTGTTAGGAAACCGAATTATCTCTTTAGAAACAATGGTGATTTGACATTTACAGACCAGGCAGCAACGTGGGGGCTGGATCAGCCATCATATTCAAACGGTGCTGCATACGTCGACCTTGACAATGACGGTGATCTGGATCTGGTGACCAACAACATCAACGACGAAGCATTCATATATAAGAATACACTTCTTGACGAAAAACCTGCAGAAAATAATTTCTTAAGATTGAGATTGGTGGGACAGCCAGGGAACCTACAGGGTTATGGCGCCAAGATTTGGGTCTACCAAAACGGCAAACTGCGATATGCTGAACATCAAACGCAACGTGGGTATAAGTCAACCGTAGAGGACGCCGAACACTTTGGGCTTGGCAGTGAATCTGATAATATCGACTCAATTCGAGTAACGTGGGTAGGGGGAAAAACTCAGTTGCTCAGGGATATTCCTGTTAATCAGGTATTGGTGGTTCACGAGAAGGACGCCGATGGGGAAAAATTTGTAAAAGCTCCGATTGAAGCCCTTCTTACTGACGTTCACAACGACCTCAATATCCGCTATCGTGACATCGAAAAAGATTTTATTGATTTTCAAGCCGGCCAACTTTTGTTGCCTCACAAACATTCACAAGGAGGTCCGGGAATTACGGTAGGCGATATTGATGGAGATGGACTTGAAGATTTTATTGTAGGCGGATCAGCAGCGCGAAGCGCAAAAATATTCCGTCAGCAAAAGAACGGCTCTTTCAAGACAGATTCTTTGTCGACTAAATCAGCGGAGGATATGGGGCTTTTGTTATTCGACGCCGATGGTGACAATGACCTCGACCTCTATGCCGTTAGTGGTAGTTCTGAATTTGAAAAAGAATCCGCGCACTACCAGGATCGCTTTTATAGAAACATGGGGGGTGGCCGTTTGGAGCTCGATGAGTCGGCACTTCCCAAAATTTATAGCAGTGGAAGCTGTGTTATCGCCAATGACTTTGACAAAGATGGTGATCTTGATCTCTTTATCGGTGGTAGAATAGTGCCACTACGATATCCTGAAACTCCGGAAAGCTACTTGTTGGTAAATGATGGTAAAGGAAATTTTGGGAACCAAACGGGGAAGTTGGCGTCGGACTTAGACCGCGTGGGTATGGTGAGCTCTGCTCTCTGGACTGATGTAAATAACGACGGGTGGGTAGATCTTGCAATTGTGGGTGAATGGATGCCGATCACATTTTTTATCAATGAAAATGGAAAGACCTTCAGACGTGTCCAGCTCCCTGAAACATCCGGTTGGTGGAACAGCATCGCTGGTGGAGACTTTGACAACGACGGTGATATCGATTATGTCGCTGGAAACCTGGGATTGAATTCAGTGTATAGAGCATCCGTTGAAGAGCCAGTCTGTGTGTATGCAAAAGACTTTGATGATAATGGATCAATGGATGCGATAATGTGTCGGTATATTCAAGGTAAAGAACACCCAGTTCATCCGCGCGAAACGTTGACTGGTCAAATCTCAAAGTTGCGAGGCGTAGCTCAGCGCTACGCAGACTATGGTCGAATGGGAATCAATGACCTTTTTCCGGAATCCATGCTTGATGATGCTCTCATCTTGAAAAGTTCTTTGATGGCATCTGTGTACATTGAGAACAAGGGATCAGAAAATTTTGTAATTAAACAACTCCCGGTAGAGGCACAGTTTTCACCTGTATATGGAATAACAATAACCGATGTCAATGA
>JAEZBX010000137.1 GCA_023412765.1 Bacteroidota bacterium | reverse complement strand
CAAAAGATCCTTCCCTGTTTTTTCCAAAATGATGATCATGACCTATCACTAGTTTTTTAGTACCTATGGTCTTGACGAGGATTTCTGTTATGAATTGTTCGGACGTCAGCTGTGAAAATTCTTTGGTAAATGGTATTCTTACCAGGTGTTGAATACCCTGTGCTTTTAATAATTCGGCTTTCTCTTCAAAAGTATTGAGAAGCTTCAATGACATGTCTTCTGGATGCAGCACCATGCGGGGGTGTGGCCAATAAGTAATCACAACTGTCTCGCCATTCGTGTTTGTAGCAACTTCACGAAGCCTCGATAATATTTTCGTATGCCCCACGTGAACACCATCAAAAGTTCCACTTGTCACGACCGCACATGGTAGTTTGATAAAATCTTCTATTCCATGATATATCTTCATGATGAAAAATCAAATTTAGCGCCTGTACAATTGCACGATGTCGACTTATGATATTTGATCTATAGCGATAGCATCATCAAGCTTGAATTCACCGATACGCGTTCGACAAAGTTCAGAAAGATAAGCACCTACTTGAAGGGCATTTCCAAAATCCCTTGCCAGGCTTCGTATGTACGTACCTTTGGAACAAACAATCCTGAAGGTCACTTCAGGCAACCGGATATCAACAATGTCGAATGCCGATATCATTACTTCCCTCGGACTCAATTCAATTTCCTTTCCTTCCCTGGCAAATTCATATGCACGCTTCCCTTTGATCCGTATTGCAGAATGCTGCGGGGGCAATTGGCTTATTTTGCCAACGAATTTCTTTGCTGTATCCTCAACAACCTTCGAGGTAAGATGGCTAATATCTTGTTGGTCTGTCACGGGCGTTTCAAGATCATGTGAAACAGTAGTTTGCCCCAGAATAAATTTGCCTGTATACTCTTTTTCCTGACCCATAAATTCTTCGATACGCTTTGTCATTTTACCAACACAAATGATAAGCAACCCTGTGGCTAGTGGATCGAGAGTGCCGGCATGACCGATTTTTTTGATCTTTAATTTGTACCGAAGTTTATTTACCACATCAAAGGACGTCCAATTCAGTGGTTTATCGATCAATAGAATACGACCAGGATCTTCTGCTTTTTCCATTATACGACTGTGAGCCCGACGCCCATGTAGTATAGTACCAGTATGAGGATTCCTACGAAAATGCGATAGTATCCAAATAACTTAAATCCATTTCTCGTGAGAAAGCTGATAAACGATTTTATAGCGAGGATGGCTACGATGAAAGCGACGACGTTTCCAATGATTAAAAGGGTTATTTCACTCGAGCCGAAAGTGCCACCATCCTTGTAGAAGCCGAACATTTTGTAAACCGTGGCGGCAAACATAGTTGGAACTGCCAGGAAAAATGAAAACTCAGCTGCCGCTTTTTTTGTCCATCCCTGAGTAAGACCACCAATGATTGTTGCTGCGGAACGAGATACACCTGGTATCATGGCGATCGTTTGAAAGAAACCGATCTTCAACGCTGAGCTATATGTAATTGGCTTATCTTGGTTTAACTCATTTTTCTCAAATATCTTATCCACAAAAAGAAAAAAGATCCCTCCTGCAACCAGCGTGTAGCCCACGACATCAACGCGTTCAAGCAATGCATCGATGAAATCATTCAACAAAAATCCAATGATTGCAGCCGGTATAAAAGCGACAAAAAGTTTCAGATAGAAAATTGCTGTCTCCGTAACATCATCTTTGTTTGGTATAAACTTTTTCCAGTAGAGAACGATCACCGACAATATTGCTCCGAACTGTATTGCAACGGTGAACATCTTTGTAAAAGGATCCGACGCTATTCCCATTAATGAAGAGCCGATGATCATGTGTCCGGTGGAAGAAATGGGAAGAAATTCAGTGATACCTTCGACAATGGCTAAAATGATAGCTTGAATAGTAGACATGCAAAAAATGGTTAATGCAAAGCAGTCAATAAGGAGAATGAAATGTTGGCAATCATTTAGAGGGATTGCGCAAGATGGCAACAATCTCGATTATAAACCCAGCCATGACAACGATAGGGCCCAAGGTGAGACCTAAAAATCCAAATCCATGAGGCTCGCTGTCTGATGACATGATCACAAATCCAACAACAAGCGTAAGTACGCCAATGATCATCAGCTGATAGTTCTTTTTGCCGAAGGGAAGTTTACTGTCCATCTTTTTTTATCTAATAGAGTTCGTCCAATGACATCTTTAAATATTTGTGAATCGAAAAAAAAGTACTGATGGTGGCCACCAGAATTCCAACTATCGAAATCAATATTAGCAGAGCAAAAAAATACTCCTCGTTATGAAGAAGTGAAAGATCGGTTATCTTGTTTTGAGCATACACCGAGAATCCCCATAACAGCAACGAAGCCACAGCGCTCGACAGCAGACCATATCCGACAGCCCGCGCAAGAAATGGCCGTTGAATAAACCATTTTTTCGCACCGACCAGTTGCATACTACGTATCAAAAATCGTTGTGAGAATAAAGCGATCCGCAGCGTGCTATTAACGAGCAGGAATGTAATGACGATTAACAGAACCGCGAGGATCAGAAGCGCAATGGAAATATTTGTGAAGTTCTTATTCACCTCATCGAATAAATGTTTTTGATAAGTTACTTCAATAACACCGCTGATTTCTTCCAGCTCCGACTTAATTTTTTTAAGGTGTGTAGTATCCTGATACTCGGTTGCGATCTTTACAATAAACGCATCCTTCAACGGGTTTTCTCCAAGTATTTCCTTGAAATCACCAATTTGCTTTACCAGGTCTTTTTCCGCTTCTTCCTTGGATACAAAGATCAAGGCACTATCGGCTTTGGCTACAAATTCTTTTGTGCCAATCGTACGTTCTATCTGGCTCCGTTGGGTTTCTGTGAGCGTGCTTTTTAGAAATACCTTCACGTTGAGGTTATCTCGCACAATCCTGCCGAACTGATTGGAATATATGATCAGCGTTCCGAACAAACCCAGTACGAAAAGGGCTAGAGTAATACTGGTTATTACTCCAATAGCCGGGTACCCGCCTAATTTCTTTTTATGTGCCGATTTCTGCATTCGCAGCGCAAAGGTAGGAGAAATTATTGAATGGGGGGAGGGGGCTAGGGGATATAAGGTATAAGGGTATAAGGTATAAGGAATCAGGATCGAGCGTCCTTATACCTTATACCTCATACCCTATACCTCATCTCGTTCCCCGATAATCCTTCAGCTTCTTCAGCAATACAGGATCGCTGATCGGTGTGAGCGGTTTCACATTATCGTCCTCTTCGCTCAGCAAGTAGTAGTTGTCTTTATAGTAGAGGAACACGGTTCTCTTGTTGTCGCTGAAAAACTCCATAATCTCATACAGATTTTTTTCAAACGTTCCGTACATCAGGAGCTTTCCGTTTTTAAACTGGTAATGGAAATCGTATCGCTTATTGTCGCTGTCGAATTCTACTGCTATCGATGACTTGTGCAGGGGAGTTGATTCCGCGGCAGCGCCAGGGCCCTTAGCAGCGTCTGACGATTGTCTCTCTTCCTCAGTGGGATCGAAAACGTCTAGTGGAGCTGGCTTGGCACTCTGGTCAGTTTGAGGATCAACCTGAACCTGTGGTGTGTCAGAAGCCTGGTCCTTGTTTTCTGATTGAGGCGTCACCGCATCGTCGGTGTCGTTATCATCTGCTGTTGCTGGTGCATGGTTATTCGATGTAGATGGTGATTCAGCAGGCTCAGCCGTTTCAGGAGTCTGATCGATAACCTGCTCGTGTGATGTTACGTCAGAAGAAACATCACTGTTATCCGATGTTAAAAAGAAATATACTCCGGCGCCAGTTACAGCTGCAACGGCTGCCCAAAGCGCAATCTTAGTTCCTACCGAAGTGCCATCGGGTTCTAGCTCCGATGCCGGTATACTGTTGAACATGGTCTTCAGTTCGCTTACGCGAGCCTCACGTATTTTTTCAACCACTCTCTGTTGGATCTGCAATTCCTGTCTTAAAGAACTATCTGCAGCTAGCTTCTTCTCAAAAGCAGTTCTATCCTGAGCAGCCAGCCTGTTGCTGACGTATTGGTCGAGTAATTCCAGGTCTTTTTCTGAAGCCATAATTTCTAATCTAAAAAGTCTTTCTCAGAATACTGAGCTTTGACCAAATCATCCAACTTCTTCTTACACTTATACTTCTTCGTTTTAGCAGTATCAGTGTTGGCGAATCCGAGCTTGTCTGCGATATCCTGCATTGACATCTCTTCGAAATAGTAATACATCAAGACCTTCTTACATGTTCCGTCGAGTTGGTCGATGCATTTGGCTATTATCTTTTCGCGCTCAAGTGTTTCTGTATCTAACGTAACCGGGCTATCTTTTTCCTCGTTCGACAACCGTTTTTTTCTATCCAGTTCTTTTCGCCACAAGTTCTGACAGATGCTATAAATATAGGTGCTCATCTTGGAGGTAAGCACCAGGTTACCTGAAGTTGCCTTTTGCCAGAAAACTATCAAAGCATCCTGGTAAACATCGCGGGCCTCTTCCTCAGTGCCACTGTTGGTTATCACCAACTTTGTCATCATCCTGTAGTATTTCTTGTACAGGAACTCCAGAGCTTTCTCGTCACCTTTGCAGATGCGTTCGAAGATCTCCGATTCGTTCATGGCTGAGCTTGATCTGAATACCATCGTGAAGTGCCTTAGTAACCTGTTCCCTTGCGTTTTTGTTAATTTTACGACTAATGACTTTATCGTTGGATCAATGAACTTTCTTCCAAGTTTGAGTTCGGAAGAACGGACCCCAGTATCCCCTTACCTTCAGGTTACCATCGGCAATCCAAATTTTACATCGATAAATTCTACCATCCTGCGGATCTAAAATAGTCCCTTCTGAGTATTCATTTCCGCTTTTTTTCAAGTTTGTCATGATCTCCATCCCAATGATTTTCTTGCCATATCGAGGGTCATCCTTAGGGCATTCATTGCAAACCGGATCGGGATCTACGTCAGTAAAAATCCTCAGGATCTTGCCGTAGACCTTCCCATTTCGTTCAAATATCTCGATTATGGACTTTTCTTCACCGGTTGATTCGTCTACTGTTTTCCACTTTCCAATGACGGAAGTTTGCACGTAACAAAAAAATGTAGGCAACAGTAGAATCAAAAATGCTTTCATCCCGAAATATAAAACTATCCTTTTTAAAGTTGCATAACGCCAGGATTGGGGCAGACCTGGTAAAAGACTCATAAAAAAAGCCCCGCGCACGGCGGGGCTCTTTGATATTTCAACCAGGGTTACTTTGCAACCTCTGCTGGCTCAATTGAGGCTTCGACACTTTCCACTTTCGGTTTATTCTCCATCGTCTTCGATGTCTTCTCAACATCATCGGGCGCAAGGAGAGGAGCGATAACCAGCGCTACTACCGACATCAGCTTCAGTAGAATATTCAAAGAAGGACCGGAAGTATCTTTAAATGGATCACCTACAGTATCTCCAACGACAGCCGCCTTGTGAGGGTCTGACTTCTTGTAATACATTTGCCCATTGATATTTACACCTTCTTCGAAGCTCTTCTTTGCATTATCCCAGGCACCACCTGCATTTGATTGGAAAATCGCCATCAATACACCAGTAACCGTTACACCTGCCAGCATACCCCCTAATGCTTCGACACCGAAACCTGGAAGGAATGCAATTAATACAGGTGTCACAACTGCCATCACACCTGGCAATACCATTTCGCGGATAGCCGCCTTGGTAGAAATCTCAACACACTTTCCGTACTCGGCTTTTCCGTCTGCCTCATGAAAAACTTTTTGTTCTTCTGCAGACCATTCTTCTACTGGCTTGTCGCCGTTTTTGCGCATCAGGTCCAAAGCCGCCTTGAGTGCGGGAATAGTTGTGAACTGGCGGCGAACTTCTTCAATCATCGACATCGCTGCACGGCCCACGGCGCCCATCGCCAATGCTGAAAATACGAATGGCAACATACCACCTATGAACAGTCCAGCCATAACGTTGGCTTTTGAAACGTCGATGGTTGCCATTTTCGCTGTAGTCATAAATGCGCCAAACAAGGCGAGAGCCGTTAACGCAGCTGAGGCAATTGCAAAACCTTTACCGATAGCGGCAGTCGTGTTTCCAACAGCATCCAACTTATCCGTTCTTGATCTAACTTCTTTAGGCAACTCAGACATTTCAGCAATTCCACCAGCATTATCAGAGATAGGGCCATATGCATCAACTGCCAGCTGTATACCAAGGTTTGAAAGCATACCTACTGCAGCAATAGCGATACCGTATAATCCGCCAAAATAAAATGCTCCGATAATAGAAACGGCAATAATGATAATTGGAATTGCAGTAGACATCATGCCCACACCAAGTCCGGCGATAATATTTGTAGCAGCTCCAGTCGATGATTGTCTTACAATGGAATTCACCGGACCCTTGCCCATACCCGTGTAGTGTTCTGTGACCAACCCTACCAACACGCCACCTACAAGACCAATTACTGTTGCCCAGAATACACCCATAGAAGTGTAGTGATTTCCTTTTTCAGGATCGTCCCACGCATAAAGGGGATCTTTAAACCACCATTCAGCTGGCAACATCCAGGTGATTATAAAGTATGATGCAATAATCATTACAATGGAAGAAACGAACTCTCCCATGTTCAATGCTTTTTGAGGATCTCCACCCTCTTTTACTTTAACGAAGAATGTGCCCAGGAATGACATAATGATTCCGACGCCAGCAAGGACCATAGGAAGGAAAACAGCTGATAGTCCGTTAAAATTGTCTGCAAAGCCTGGAACCATAAAAGCAGCTCCCAACACCATCGTTCCTACAATTGAACCGACATATGATTCAAACAAGTCTGCGCCCATACCAGCCACGTCACCCACATTGTCACCCACGTTATCCGCGATAGTTGCGGGATTCAAAGGGTGATCTTCAGGTATACCGGCTTCAACTTTTCCAACCAGGTCGGCTCCAACGTCGGCTGCTTTAGTATAAATTCCGCCGCCTACGCGCGCAAACAATGCTATCGACGAAGCTCCGAAAGAAAAGCCAGTGATTACTGTTAATACTTGATTGACGCTCATTTGGTCGCCTAACCCAAACATTTTCGAGTAGACAATAAAAAGTAAACTAAGACCCAGCACACCAAGTCCCACAACACCCATACCCATCACTGAACCACCTGCAAATGCAACTTCAAGGGCTCTGCCAAGGCTTGTGCGAGCAGCATTTGTAGTTCTAACGTTGGCCTTTGTAGCAACTCGCATACCGATAAATCCGGCAAGAGCCGAACAAAATGCACCCAAAACAAATGATAATCCAACGAGGGGATGTGATCCTTCGCTATCCGCAGTGAATGCCAGAAGCAAGGCAACGCAAACCACAAAGATTGCCAGTATTTTGTATTCCGCTTTCAGAAAGGCCATTGCCCCCTCTGAAATATGGGAAGCAATCTTTTTCATCTTGTCAGATCCTGCGTCTTGTTTAGCGACCCAGGCACTTTTCCACACAACGAACAAGAGGCCGAGAACTCCAAATACTGGTAATAAGTAAAGAATGTTTTCCATATCGATTTAGGTTTGCATTTAGTTTTGATAAACCATCAGTCCGCGTGGTTTTTAAAGTGGGGCAAATATAGAAGAAGAAGCATAACCGGCAAAATGTGTTCGGTAACCTTATTCAGTTGTCAGCAGCGGTCTTAAGGTGAGCCAAAGGGTTCTCTTTTTTGCCTCATCTAATTGGTCTAGGGCGTCGGCCACAACTATTGAGATTCCGCTTACCTTTACCTCACTGTACATCGTTTCGGAATCCCTCAGTTTCGATCCAAATGCTAAAATGAAGGACGGGGCGTATGCCTTGAAGTCGGCCGTTGAAAATTCCGATGCAGTAAGTATTTGCACGGATGCCAACGACAGTTTTAAGGCCTTCAGGATTTTTTCAAGCAAGGTTTTCTCATCTCCCGATACTTCTGACCAGGGTTTGTCGATTACAACAAGAAATTTTGGATCGATCCTATAGATCTCTTCCTGGTAAAGGTGCTGTAACAGGCTCGTTGTCATAGGCTACTGGATGTCAAATATGGATCGAAGTTCTTTGGCTTCCGACGGTTTCATGCGACCCGCAAGTATTAATCTTAGTTGCCTTCTTCTGAGAGCTCCCTCATAGAGTTCCTTTTCTTCATCTGTTTCCGGTTCTACTTCTGCAATATCGATTGGCCTGCCAAGCTGATCAACCGCAACGAAAGTAAAGAATGCGCTGTTGCTTTCCGTAACAGTATTGGCAGGAATATCTTCTGCGATAACATCGATCCTTACCTCCATGGAAGAATTAAACGCCCTCGTGACTTTTGCCTTTAGTGTAACAACATTGCCCAGGCGAATCGGATGCTTGAACGAAATGTTGTCGACCGAAGCTGTAACTACAAACCTGTTGGAGTGCTTTTGCGCGGCAATGGCTGAAACCACATCCATCCAATGCATGAGACGGCCACCCATAAGGTTGTTCAGTGTGTTCGTGTCATTAGGAAGAACAAGCTCAGTCATGCTAACAGCAGATTCACGGGGAAATTTTTTCTTTCGGGACATTGAATTTGAGAATTAATCGAATCGAAGTGGCATTCCACAAACGTTGCCGAGATGCTACTAATCGTTAGGTCGTGCAAAAATCATAAAAAATACTTTGCAATCAAGACTTCATTTCATTATTTCGAGTCCCCAAATGCAACCGACACTTTCCATACGTTTTTCCACGTCGCCGTTAATCAATGGCATTAGCGTGTCGTGCGTTGCTACCATTTCTGCAATTATTATTACGGGGTGACCCGTGCAATACTTTCATACCCCAACCATGCCGTATAATGTCTTCTCCAGGAGAATGACGTTGGCGAAATTTCAAATTCTAAACAATTCAAATTGCATTTAACTTCATGAAGGTTCTGAAATTCGGTGGCTCATCCGTAGCAACGCCAGAAAGGATCCAGTCGGTGATCGAAATCGTCAAGCCATATTTAGGTGGGGAGGTAGCTATAGTTTTTTCTGCATTCGGTGGCGTAACTGACACGTTGATTCAGGTGAGCACATTGGCACTGGAAGGTAATCTAGATTACAAAAATAAAATTGCTGATCTCGAAAAAAGACATCTCACTGCTGTGCGGTCGCTCGTCAATATTCGCAATCAGAGTGGCATTCTGGCAGAGGTGAAATTCATGATCAACGAACTCGAAGATGTGCTTCATGGCATCTATCTGGTGAAGGAACGCACGGTGCGCACGCTCGATTACATCATGAGTTTTGGTGAACGCATCTCCGCTTATATTATCGCGCAGGCATTCAAAGATCAGGGGCATCCCATGGAATTCCTGGACGCGAGAAAAGTTATCCGTACCGATGCAAACTTCGGTCATGCTAAAGTCGATTTTGATGTCACGAATAAACTTATCCGCGATCATTTCAAGCATCATGCAGACGTGCAAGTCGTCACTGGCTTCATTGGAACTTCTGAAAGTGGAGAAACTACAACGCTTGGACGAAGTGGATCTGATTACACTGCGGCTATCATTGCAGGCGCATTAAACGCCGAAGCGCTCGAAATATGGACCGACGTCGATGGGATGATGACTGCGGATCCGCGAAAAGTAAAGAAGGCATTTACTGTTCCTCAGATGAGTTATGAGGAGGCGATGGAGCTTTCGCACTTTGGTGCAAAGGTGATTTTCCCCGCTACCATGCAACCGGCGATGGTGAATCAAATACCGATCTGGATAAAGAATACTTTTAATCCTACGTTCAAGGGTACTTTAATATGTGCTCAATCCACGAACGGAAAAATTATAAAGGGAATTTCATCGATGAATGGTGTATCGCTGCTAAGCTTGCAAGGGAGCGGACTACTTGGAGTTGTAGGCGCATCCATGAGGTTATTCGCAACACTGGCGCGCGAGAATATTAACGTCATACTAATCAGCCAGGCTTCGTCAGAACATTCGATCTGCTTCGCTATTGAAAGCCAGTTCTCGTCGAAAGCAAAAGCAGCTATTGAAAAGGAATTTCAATATGAGATCCGAAATGAAGAGATAGATGACGTGCCTGTCGAGTCTGAGTTGTCTATCGTGGCCGTTGTAGGCGACGGGATGAAACATAGTCCTGGTACCAGCGGCAGAATGTTCAGCGCCCTTGGTAAGAATGGTGTTAACGTGGTGGCTATTGCTCAGGGATCTTCCGAAAGAAATATCTCTGCAGTGATTCCGCAGGTTGATGGATCGAAAGCTTTGAACGCGCTTCATGAAGCATTCTTCCTTTCCGACCGCAAATTGCTCAATGTGTTTCTGGTGGGAACGGGTTTGATCGGTAGCTCTTTAATTGAAATGGTAAAAGACCAATTCAACAAGCTTGCCAAGGAAAACATGCTGGAGGTAAATATTGTCGCTGTTGCTAACAGTAGGAAAATGTTGTTTGATGAGGATGGTCTGGAATTGCGCAGTTGCCTCTCAAAGATGAAAGATTCGGGCGAACCCATGAACATGAAATCGTTTTTCGATAAGATGTCAGCATTGAATCTGCCCAATAGCATTTTCGTTGATTGTACCTCGAGTCCGGAAGTCACTTCTTTTTATGAAGATATTCTCGCTGCAAATATTTCAATAGTTACACCAAACAAGAAGGCGAACTCTTCTTCAATGGCGGATTATAAAAGACTGAAAGAAGCGGCGTTCAAAAGGGGCGTGAAGTTCCTGTACGAAACAAATGTTGGCGCGGGACTGCCGGTAATAAATACTCTGAATGACCTTTTGCTCAGTGGCGATAAAGTGATTCGCATTGAAGCGGTATTGAGCGGTACATTGAATTATATTTTCAGCTCTTTCGAAGCAGGTAGAAAGTTTAGCGATGTGGTTAAGGAAGCAAAAGCCAAGGGATATACCGAACCAGATCCCAGGGATGACCTTAACGGAATGGACGTCGCGCGGAAAATTCTGATTCTTTCAAGAGAATCTGGTTTGGAAATGGAACTCGATGATATCAAAGTTGAAAATCTTGTTCCGGAACCATGCCAGGGGGAAATGAGCATCGACGAATTTTTTATATGCCTTGAAAAATATGACAACGACTTTGAAAAGCTTCGCGCAACGGCAGCGGATGAAGGTAAGAAACTTCGGTACATGGCTATTCTGGATGAGGGCAAGGTAAAGATTCAACTAGGATCAGTAGACCAAAAGCATCCGTTCTATTCTTTGTCAGGCAGTGACAACATCATATTGCTGACGACGGAAAGGTATCACGACCGCCCGATGGTGATTCGGGGTCCTGGTGCCGGCGCCGCCGTTACAGCTGCTGGAGTATTTGCCGATGTAATAAGAATTGGTCATTATGCGAGATAAAGTTTGGGAACTTTGAAATGAAATCAGTTAAAGCTCTGGCACCGGCAACGGTAGCCAATGTTTCTTGTGGATTCGACATATTCGGCTTCGCTGTTGAAGCGCCGGCCGATGAAGTAGTCATAACGTTGACTGAAAAACCTGGCGTCGTTATCAAGCAAATAACGGGCGATGATGGACGTCTACCGCTGGATGCTTCGCGCAATACTTCAGGAGTAGCAGTGCAGGAATTTCTCAAAGCTGTTGATAGCAATGCGGGAGCTGAAATCATACTACACAAGAAACTTCCATTGGGAAGCGGAATGGGGTCAAGCGCAGCAAGCTCTGCCGCAGCGCTCGTCGCAATCAATTATCTTTTTGATAATCCTTTTTCCCGTGAGCAAATGCTTCCATTTGCCATGGAGGCTGAACGCATTGCTTGTGGCTCTGCGCATGCCGACAACGTTGCGCCATCATTGCTGGGTGGATTTGTCCTCATCAGAAGTTATGCCCCGCTGGATGTGACAAAAATTCCTACACCCGCAGGACTTTATTGCACGTTGGTGCATCCGCATATCGAATTGAAGACGGAGGATTCAAGAAGAGTTTTGAAGTCGTCAATTCAGATGAAGGACGCAATAACGCAGTGGGGAAATATTGCAGGCCTGGTGGTAGGTCTGATGAAACCAGATTATGGCCTGATTACACGTTCGCTTCAGGATGTAATTGCAGAGCCTATACGGTCTGTACTAATTCCCGGGTTCGATGAAATAAAGGTAACGGCATTGGAAGGTGGTGCCCTTGGCAGCGGCATCTCCGGCTCTGGTCCAACTATCTTTTGTCTCAGCACAGACGAGTCGACGGCTAAGAATGTTGGTTCGAAAATCCAGGAAAGATTTATAGAAATGAAGCTAAAGAGTGACGTTTTTGTTTCCAGGATCAACCATACCGGCGCCAGAATAGCGGAGTAGGAATCAAATTGTATTAAGATGAAATTCTATAGCACGAATAATCCTGAATTGAAGGTAGATCTTCGACGAGCTGTTACGGAAGGTCTTGCTCCAGACAACGGTCTGTACATGCCGGAAAGTATTCCACAATTGAGCAGCAACTTCTTTCGCGATATTGGTGATAAATCATTTAAGGAAATTGCCTTCGAGGTGGCTAACCATTTACTGGGAGACGACATACCGAAGGCAGAGTTACAGCGAATAGTCGACCATACCATTCAATTCGATGCACCATTGGTTGCGGTCGAAGATGGGATATATGCGTTGGAATTGTTTCATGGGCCGACACTGGCGTTCAAGGATTTCGGTGCGCGCTTCATGTCGCGGTTGCTCGGTTACTTTGCAAACCAACAAGATCGCGAAATCGTCATACTGGTAGCCACCTCCGGTGACACAGGGAGTGCCGTCGCTAACGGATTTCTTGAGGTGCCGGGAACAAAGGTGGTTGTTTTGTATCCCTCTGGAAAGGTCAGCGAAATCCAGGAGAAACAATTCACAACACTGGGCAAGAACATTACTGCGCTTGAAGTGGATGGCACATTTGATGATTGTCAACGTTTAGTAAAACTCGCTTTCCTTGATCGTGAGTTGAATGCAAAACTTTTCCTTACTTCGGCAAATTCGATAAACATCGCTCGACTGATCCCGCAGTCATTTTATTTTTTCTATGCCTATTCACGTCTGTCGCGCAACGGAAAGCCTATTGTTTTTTCCGTTCCGAGTGGAAACTTTGGAAACCTGACAGGGGGTTTACTTGCAATGAAGATGGGATTGCCAGTGTCGAAGTTTATTGCGTCGACGAACATCAATGATGTGGTTCCGCAATATCTCGCGTCCAGAAACTTTAGTCCGCGACCATCGGAACAAACTATAAGCAATGCGATGGATGTTGGAAACCCAAGCAACTTTGCGCGGATTGTCGACCTTTTCCAAAACGATTTTGATCGCATATCGAACGTGATTTCTGGGTATGCATTCACAGACGAAGAGACGAAATTGGCGATGCGTCAGGTTTACTCTGATAAGCGTTACGTATTAGATCCTCACGGGGCAGTTGCCTACCTCGGATTGAAAAAATATTTGAAGGATTCAAATGCCGATGCTATCGGTGTATTTGCAGAAACGGCACATCCTGCAAAGTTCCGTGACGTGGTCCAGCAAACTTTGTCAACCGATATTGATATCCCGGAAAAGCTGCTCAAGTTCATGGCGCTTTCAAAGAAAGTCGTTACCATGCCTGCTTCTTACGACGAATTCAAGACGATCCTTTTGGATAGGCTTGCCTAGACGTTCCACCCTTCTTTACCTAGCAGAGGCACAAAAGCAAAGTTGGAAAACTCCGTTTGTATAAGTTTTCCATCCTTCTTTTTGATCTGCAGCATGACCTGCTTTTCGCGGTCGCCCACTGGTATCACGAGAATTCCACCCTCGGCTAACTGGTCGGTTAAGGCAACAGGCACAACCGGGGCACCTGCCGTGACTAGAATCCTATCGAAGGGAGCTTTTGAGGGGAGGCCCTTTGACCCATCGCCATGGAAGAAATGTGGCTTATAGCCCAATTGAGACAGCATTTCCCTGGCAGTCTCGTAGAGTGTGCGGTTGTACTCGATCGTATAGACTTTTGCGCCCATTTCCAACAGCACACAGGCTTGGTAGCCCGAGCCCGTTCCAATTTCCAAAACGCGGTCTCCTGGCTTGACTTCCAGTTTTTCGGACTGGAATGCTACCGTGTAGGGCTGCGAGATTGTTTGGCCTTCACCGATAGGAAAAGCCTTATCCTGGTATGCGTGGTCAACGAGGGCATTTTCAAAAAAAACATGGCGTGGGACCCTACCGATAGCCGCTAGAACAGCCTCATCACGGATACCTTTTTCACGCAGCTTTTTCACGAGTTTATTGCGCAACCCTCGCAATTTATAATTGTCCTCCATCATGGTCGACCGTATCGGATCCAATTTGTGGATCGTTTGTGGATAACATGTAAATATCAGAAAATCAGTTGTTTGCACACCTGATTAGTTTCGAGTACGCAGAAAAAATGTCACTGCCCCTTTAGAAAACCGTTGCAAAAAAGACATTTTTTCATGCTTTCCAAAGTTTGAAAGATTCTTTAGGAAATTTGAAACTTATGGTATTACTTTAAAGTTCTCCACAAGTGAAAAAGCTTTTTGCCATAGCGTTCACATGTGTTTATCTGCTCCCTACAGTAGGTGTGATCAAGAACACACACTACTGTATGGGCAGAATAAACGACTCGCCTCTCACTCATGAGGTAGAAAAAAAATCATTTACATCTGGTAAGAACAATAAACACAGCGCTGAATTCTTTATTCTCAGTGATCTTTATTCAGAAGCCTACGTTATCCTGCTGGCATAATCCATTTTAATATCCGATCAATACGAAAGGTGCCCAATAGTAAGGCGACGCATAGTCTTTGTTATGCATCAAATTTAGTTTTGCTTCTTTCAATGCGGTCGCCGGACTTGCTGTATCCGTATTCAATAGTTGTTGATAGAAATTTTTCATGAGGTCAGCTGTAGACTGATCGGGCACATTCCAGAATGAAACCATAATCTTTTCAGCTCCGGCATACACCAACGCTCGTGACAAACCAATCACGCCTTCACCTTTAAAAATTTTCCCCAGGCCCGTTTGACATGCGGAAAGTGTTACGAGCCTGGCGTTTAATTCAAGGTCGAAAATTTCGCTCGAGTAAAGCCTACCGTCTTCATTCGGAGAAGAATTATGAAGAAATATTCGCGAGAGTTCCGGATTCGATTCGTCGACTACACCATGCGTTGCAAAATGCAGGTAAGTAAAATCTCCCAGACGGGTATTCTTTACTGTTACTTCATCAGCGTCCTGTCGAGTCAATGCAACTTGCTTCAGGCTTTTTGCCGTGAACAGACTTGAAATTTCGTGTACTTCGCTTTCACTTCCTGGCAATGCTACGAGTCGCTCCTTTTCGAAGGTGACGGGAGCGCACAGAAAAATGGAGGGTTGGGCTCCGTGCATTTTCTGGTTTTTTTGCAGGATCATTGATGCGCAAATTTCATATCTGATAGAAAAATTTTTCAGCAGATAGGGAAATGAATCGAATCCAAGATCTTTCCGATGTTTCCCATAGAAAAGACTCTCGAATGGTATGATACTAAGCTTACCCGTTGGAAGAATAACAATGCTGGTAATATTCTTCGCAAATCTTGGGAGCAGTAACGACGACAAGCGACTCGCGGATTCTTTGAATACGTCAAGTTGGTTGTAAACGAGACTGTTTCTCAAGCCGCTTATATCGCGATCGAGATTTGCCGAGATTTTTTGGGATGTTGCCTTGAATGTTCTTCGGGATATCTGAAAAATGTAGAGACGATTATTTTTTTCGTCGATAAAGTATGAAAGAATGGACGTGTGATCATCCAGCTTCTTTTGCAAATAGGTGGTCGATGGCGTACTTACATTGAATTTGAGATTATAGTATGCAGGGAATTTTGCCTCGAGTTGCTTTACAAAATTTTTGCTGCTTTGATCTAGCGCATATTTCACTTGCCTCAAACGCTTTTCCTCAGACACGCTCGGCTTCATCGACAACTTTTGTGTGATTAGCGCAATCTCGGCCTTCAGCTTTTTCTCCTCCTCTAATAGTTCTGTTGGGATACCTGAATATGATTTTGCTCTCAAGTCAGAGATCGCTTCGAGGAGTACAGCGGATTTGCTCTTTTCTGCAAAATAGAATGCCAATTCATACCATGGTTTCTTTTTAGCAGCAACCGTGGCAGTCTCGAAAGCGATGCGAACGCCCGCAGCATATACATCGGAAGCTATTGTCCCCAATAAGATCTTGTCGTTTTCATTTGTGATTTGTTGCCGCAGTTCATCAATCAATGTGTCGCAGACCTGTAATGATTTTAATCCCAACTCAAACTCTCCAAATTTTAACGTCTTGCCAAAATGCCTGTTCTCCAGTGCTTCTGCTTTGTTGAGCAACGAATACAACAGCGTGGTTCCGTTATAGTAATTTTCAGCGCTGGGATTACTGTATACGTTTGTATCATCGAAACCACTTACATTCGATATAAGTGCTTCTTGAAAAAGGTTGATAGCTGAATCATATTTGCCTGACGCCAATTTTATTTTTCCCAATGCATTCAGAACCGTGGCGATATCCGGATGCTTTTTACCATAGCTGTCCCGGTAAGTATTGATTGCTTTTCCATAATACTGTTCAGCAACCGTTTCCTTTCTCATCTTCAGGTATGTTTGCCCAAGATTGAAGTAGATAAAGGCCTTCGTGGGATGTGCATCCGTATAAATCTTTGACCAGATTTCCAATGCAGATTCAAAGTTGTTGATCGCATCGCCATAAAACTCCATCGTGCGGTAGACTACACCCATGTTTGTATTTGCTATCGCGATTTTTGGATGATTACTTTTGTGGATGCTCTGATAGATCGCCAGAGCCTTTTCGTAATGATCCAAAGCTTTGTTGGCATCGGTGACGCTGTAAACCAGACCAAGATCATTATACGAGGCCGCTATTAATTCGCTGTTCTTGTTAACCTGATGTTCGCGTATCGATAAGGCCATACGCAGCTGTTCTTCAGCTTGTGCATACTCGCCCGTCGCTAGATACGCATTGCCAAGATAGGAGAGCAGCTTTGCTACCTCGAGGCTGCTTTGAATCGTTTCTGATTCCACATTTGCCAAAGCCTCTTGAAGCGTTGTCAATGCAAGATCATTTCGCCCCTGATGGAGAAATAGAAATCCTCTGTTGCTTTGCGTAATTAAATCCTGCATTGCTGTAAGCGAGTGCGCTGAGAGGCTTTCCAACTGACGTTCCGCCTCATCAAATCTTCCAGCCAGGATAAGTACTTCTGCCCTTTTATTCTCCAGCGTATTTCGCTCATTCTGATCAGCAACTTTTTCTAAAGTCTTATCCAAATATTGTATTGCATTGTCATACTCAGAATTGTCCACCAGTGAATCCACAACGTTGAGGGCGTTCTGACCATTTGACACAAACGCAACACTCAAAAGCGAAACACAAAACCAGAATAATTTTGCCGTCATTTTCAAAAGCGGTAGTAATAGCTCAAAGTCGAAACGAAGTCACGCGTGAGTCCATCAGGATTATTATGTCGTTTTTCTATCTTGTGACCCACCAGCAGTTTTAAACCTGACCTCACATCGAAACTGTAGCCTGCGGTAGCGATCCCGGACAACGCTAACCCTTTAGCACCATGGGGCTTCACCTCTGATCCATTTGGCAGCGTGATTTCATCGTTAGTAATGCGATAGATTGGTAACAATCCCAGGGAGAAATTTAATCGTGAAAATCTCCAGTTTCGTTCGACGCGAAACATAATATCAGTTCCACGCTTTAGATGCCGCGCCTGATTGTAACGGGCGATGTAACTTTCTTCTGTGCTTCCTTTCCACGCGTCCCACAGGAATTCGTTTTCGTTTTTATTAAGTGGATGTTGTATCCCGGTTGCCAGTAACCAATTCCTGCTGATCAGGGAAATGCCCGCAATCAGATCGTATGTACCAAGGCTGGTCTGATAATACATAGGCAATGGCAGACCATCGACGTCTTTACTTGCATTATTTGTCGGAATTTTTCCACCGAAGGATAGGTTGACGTCGAACGCTTCTGATGTGTGAACATTCCTGGTAACGCAAAGGGAGATATCACCTAAACCTGAAGTATTCGCAAGTTGACCCCGCACAGCTTGAAAGGGTAGCTTAACCTGAAAGGAAGATTTGGCATTCAGCGCAAAATTGAAGTCTGCTGTTGCAACGTATACGATAGGCGTCAATGGGGTAGTGCCACGGTAAAAACTCAATTCGACTGAACGCAGCTTGAGATCAAGTTTTTTGTTGTAGGGTTGGTCGGGCTTCATTGCACCCATAGTGCAAAACCCTGCATCACTGCAGCCTTGTGCAGTTGCGTCGTGACTAATCCAGATCAGGCCAGCTGCGAAGAGAAATGCATGCTTAAGCATAGAGCTCACAGAAATGCGAATGTAAAAAAAGAAACCCGAAGCAAGCTTCGGGTTTGTCTCACAAATATTTCCAATCGGGATTTACATCCCCAACGATTGATTTTCTATTGATGCAAGCTCTAACACCTTTTCGTATTCTGCCGGGGTAAGGTCGTTATAGAAGTAGTGTACAGGATTTACTTTGCTTCCATTAATCAATACTTCGTAATGAAGGTGCGGAGCAGTTGACAAGCCTGTGTCGCCCACATATCCGATAAGATCGCCCCTCTTAACATTTTGGCCGGTCCTTACGGCGAAATCATGCATGTGCGCATAACGAGTGCGATACCCAAATCCATGATCGATCTCAACCATTTTGCCATACCCACTAAATTTCACGCTGACTTCGGAAATAGTCCCATCGGCCGTTGCGTAAATAGGAGTGCCTATTGATGCAGCAAAGTCAATACCGGGATGCAACTTTTTCACTTTGTAGATGGGGTGCGTGCGCAAACCAAAACCAGAAGATAGTGCGTGAAGTTGCTTGTTTGAGATCGGCTGGATGGCAGGAATCGCTGCATAAAGTTTTTCTTTCTTCTGTGCTAACTCCACTACTTCATCCTGAGATTTTGATTCGATATATAGCTTCCGCCTGAGGAGATCTATTTTTTCATTTAAGGAAATTACAAGATCTTCATGACTAATGTCTTTACCACGGATATCGGCATAACGGTCAGCACCTCCCACACCAGCATGGCGAACCGATTTTTCGATGGGCTCAGCACCCAACACTACGCGATAAATGTTGTCATCGCGATGCTCTATATTGTCTAATATTCCACTTAGGTGAGCGAGGTCCTTGGAAAGCTTTTCATAGTAAAACTCCAGCTCTTTAACTTCATTCTTCAAAATAAGCTCCTTAGGAGACTCGAAATAGTCACTGTAGAGATAAACGGTCAGCAGACCCGCTGCCATGGCAATTGTCAGGGAAAGGATCCCTAAAGCATTCAGAATGACGTCACTGGTTTTGACCTTAACCCGTTCGTATTTGCAGGTCTCCGTGTCATAATAGTATTTAATGCGTGCCATAGACTAATAATTATACGGATTGAGGCCTAAAAACCCTTATGAATTCGTCATTGCTTTCGATAAATGGTCCTCCCAGCAGATCAATGCAATATGGAATCGCCGGAAAGACTACCTCTAAACACTGTCGGATAGATTTTGGCTTCCCTGGCAAATTTACAATTAAAGATTGGTTGCGTATGCCGGCTGTCTGGCGCGAAAGAATGGCTGTGGGTACGTATGTAAGACTTTTTGCGCGCATCAACTCCCCAAAACCAGGGAGAATTTTCTGACAAACCGCTTCTGTGGCCTCGGGAGTAACATCCCGAACTGCAGGACCTGTGCCACCAGAAGTCACAATCAGGCAGCATTTTCGGTTATCAGCCATGTCAATTAATGTTTGTTCGATCAATGGTTGTTCGTCAGGAATCACCTCGTATTCCTTTTCCCATGGACCTTTTATGTATTCTGTCAGAACTTCAACAATTGCCTTGCCTGGAATATCTTCGTAAATGCCCTTGCTGGCCCGATCAGATACGTTGATAATACCAATGCGAATTGTCATGCAGAATGTTTTTTCGACGGCCCTGAAAACCGAATGTTTTCTGATCGCCCTTTTTTAAATACTTGTCTTCCTTTATTGATTCCTCTTCTTATCTCTTTTTGTTTTTCAGGAGGCAATGCAATTACTTCCTTACATTCAATGGAACAACACCCATCAAATTTTTCTTTGCATGCCTCGCATTGTATAAACAACAAATGACAACCATCATTTTTACAATTGGTATGGTCATCGCAAGGTTGGCCGCACTGATGGCAAACGGCAATGATATCATCTGTTATGCGCTCACCGAGACGTTCATCAAATACAAAATTCTTTCCTATGAATTTATTCTCGATTCCCTGCTCCCGTGATTGGCGAGCGTATTCTATAATGCCGCCGTCTAGTTGAAAAACATTCTTGAAGCCGATATGTTTCATCCATGCACTTGCCTTTTCACATCGAATCCCGCCGGTGCAATACATTAAAAGATTTTTATCCTTTTGATCTTTCATGATGTCTTCAACAACCGTCAGTTCCTCCCGGAACGTATCAACGTTGGGGCATATGGCGTTTTTAAAATGCCCAACCTCGCTTTCGTAATGGTTACGCATGTCTACGATGATCGTGTTCTCATCATCTGCGAGTTTGTTGAATTCTCTTGCATTGACATGAATACCAGTATTCGTTACGTTGAAAGTGGAGTCATCCAACCCATCGGCTACTATCTTTTTACGAACGAGGATCTTTAATTTGAAAAAAGATTTTCCATTATCCTGAACTGCCAGATTTAACCGCACTCCATTCAGGAATGGAATGCTGTAGATGTAATCTCTGAATTGCTCGAGTTGTTTTTCAGGCACGCTGATCTGAGCATTAATACCTTCGGAGGCAACGTAAATTCTTCCCAGTACACTCAACGTTTCAAGGTTCTTGTACAGCTCGTCTCTAAAATCCTTGGGGCTGAGAATATGATGATATTTGTAGAACGATATTGTAGTTCTGTTTGATGGAGAAAGCACAAGTCTTTCCTTCAGTATCTTTCCGTTAATTCTATTGTATAAAGCCATGCTATCGCCTCTGTCTTGATTTAAAAGGTTAATTGTATAAGAAAAAAATAAAAATTCAAAGAAAGTTCCTGAACGCACGCCCCCTATCCCTTATTCCTTATTCCCTATTCCTTTGACTTAAAAAGAATAGCACCGAGAATCACATGCAGTACTAATTAACCTTCTGCAATTCGCCCCGCAGCAGCAAATTATATTGTTCGCATGTGAGAAGTCCATGTGTATTGCAATAGGGACAAGTTGTGTATTCGGAACCGAATGCACCTTTTTTTACAAGCACGTGATCTCCCTTGCATACGGGACAAATAACTTTTCCCGAAGGGCCGCAATCAATATCATAATTCACGGACAAGACCTCACCTGTTTTTTGAATCTCATTGGCTTTCTCTTTCAGGTATTCTGTCTCGGCACTCTTCAAAAGACTAGCGGCCTCTTTTGAATATTGCCCATTAGTTCCCTTCAGTTGAATGTATTTTGTAAGCCAGTCAATGGTCTGCTTGTATTTTTCCAGGTAGTAAGAATTTTTTCCAAAATAAAAGGTCAGATCAGAAGGAACACTTTTGATGTTCTCAAGCACATAACGAAATTTTGTATCCGCTGTAACATGCTCCCCGATATCCATGAAGTACACACCAGAGTCAAGCTGTCGGAGAAGCTCAGTTTTTTTCATTTGCTCTTGCTGCATTTTGAACTCTTCCACCTTCGTTCGTTGAGCGAAGACTCCATTAACAAAACAAGAAAACAGTATGATAAAAATTGTCAGCTTCATCAGTTAAATCGTTCTTTCGTTAATCCCAGCCATTCGAGCGATGCATTGTGAAATATATCTTCTTTGATAGCAGGATCGATATCCATGTCCTCGATGAATTTTCCTATTTCTAAATCACCTAGAGGAAAAGGATAGTCAGATCCCAGCGTGACCCTCTTAGATCCCTGGAGTTTTAAAACATACTCTAGCATTAGTGCATCATGTGTAATACTGTCAACCCAAAATCTGCCCAAATACTTCTTCGGATCAATCGGATTATCAATTGCCACCAGGTCAGGCCGGCAATCAAATCCTTGTTTTATTCGTCCGATGGTAGCAAGAAAGGATCCACCCGCATGCGCAAAATTAACCCGTAACCCTGGAAGTCTCTCAAATACTCCACCAAAGATCATGGAACAGATCGCCCGCGAAGTTTCAGCTGGCATACCAACTAACCACGGCAGCCAGTAGCGCTGCATTTGATTTTGGCCCATCATATTCCATGGATGAACCAGCACAGCCATGTTCTCTCGTTCGCAAGCTTCGAAAACCGGAAAAAAGCGCTCCTCGTTAAGATTCAACTCATTAACATTTGAACCGATCTGAATCCCATGCAAACCTGCGGCCTTTGCGCGTTCCAGCTCCTGAATGGCAAGCTCAGTATCCTGCATTGGGATGGTGGCAAGGCCTAAATAGTTTTTGGGGTACTTGGCCACAAGCTCAGCAATGTGGTCGTTGAGAAACTTTGAAAGCTCGAGACAATCAAAAGCTTTGGCCCAATATGAAAACATCACAGGTATGGTACACACGACCTGAACCTGTGTCCCGAATTTTTCATATTCTTTTATTCGTATTTCGGGATTCCATGCATTCTCGCGGATTTCTCGGAAGAACTGATTTCCCCGCATCATTTTAGCATATCCCTTCTTATGATGTTGAAGGTAGATAAAGTCACCGTAACCGAACTTATCACTCCAGTTCGGAAGCTTTCGCGGTAGTATGTGGGTATGGCTGTCGATCTTCAACATCAAGGTTTGAAATATCGATGATTTTTTGCCGCCGTCAAATCCAGCCTGTATGGGGGTGCTTTCCCGATTTGGCACTGAAAACGGCCCATAAATCCTAAATAGAAACAATTATGGGGTACACGGTCCACGATAGCAATACATAATCATGGAATAAAGCTCGTTTGGGCGTCTTAATGCTGAGACCCGGTTGATGGCACCATATTTTCTATTCAATGGAAACGAACAACAAACCTATGGACCTATTTATTATCATTTTGTCTTTTTTGTTGGCTTACGCAGCCTTTGTGGTAATTGCCATTAAGCTTGCGAAAGTATTGTTTCCTAAAATCAGCGACGAAGAAATGGAATTGAAGTCGCGTGTGATTCAGCAACGCCACGCGAAACGGGCGGGCATCTAGCGCGATTATTTTTATTTGGCTTTCAAAACAAAAACCTGGAGATCCAGGTTTTTTTATTTAAGTATATTCCACAAAACCGAGAGGTTGTCCTCACCACTGTGGAAATTTATCCACTTTGTATTTCATTCTCTCCAATTAAGTTCTTTATAAGATATTGACTATCAAGACAATGTAAGTTATCCAAGATAGCGATACGTTAGGCATTATTATTTCCAGCGACTTAGGACCAAACAAATCGTTAAACCTAAGAACACCGCTTATGAAACGCCTTTTCAAAAAAAATGAAGCAAAGAATGCAACGAATTTCAAAAGCTCACGTCCATTTGCTATGGAAGATGTAACAAAGGAAAATGGCGCCGATGGCCTGCTTTATCAAAGGATCGGGAAAAGCCGGCAAGAAATATTTGATCTGATGAAAATTTTGAAAACCTTCTAACGTTTAACACCTCGTATGAAAACCTTGTTGAGGATTGCTATTTCAATGGTGCTGACCTATGGTCTGTTGAATTTGGCAGCACAACTGAACTACTAAGATATTGGAAGGAATAAGGAATTAACATCCATATTTCGATCCGAGTAAAGCCGTTATCACCGCCTTGATAATGGCTTTTTTTATATGACCAGGCTGAAGATAAAATATAAGATAATCGCAAGGATCAGTACCGCATACATTATCAAATCTACCCGAACGTAGGGCCTGTATTCTTTGTATAGCCTCTTAAAACTTTTGAACATTAATCACAAATTAATGCCGCGAAGGTAACCATTTGGTCATAAATCCGTCCACTACATCGGTCACTCATTCGCAAGAAAATTTTGGATTACAATAGGGGTGAATGAATAAGTGATTGTCTCATGTAAAAATTTGGCGGGTAATGGTTAGAAATTTATTAGTGGTTTTATTTTTATCAGGTTCGATTATAGCGGTATCTCAGGATAAAGCGACGTTGAATGGTTATGTGAGAGATGCCGACAACGGCGAAGAGTTGATTGGGGTCGCGGTTTACATCCCGGAACTTAAAGCGGGAGCGGTTACAAATGCATACGGCTTTTACTCGATAACGATCCCGCGAGGAACATACGAAATTCAGTTCAGTTACCTCGGTTACAAATTTCAATCGGTTACGAAGGAACTTACAGGAAATATTTCGTTCAACGTGTCGATGCAATCGGAAGCGACGGTAATCCAGGAAGTGGTAGTGACCGACAAGCGCATAGACGAGAACGTGGTTTCATTACAAATGAGCAAGAACACGTTGGACCTCACCCAGGTGAGAAAGCTTCCGGCGCTGTTTGGGGAAACCGATATCATTAAAAATATTCAAATGCTTCCTGGCGTGATCACCGCTGGCGAAGGGACGTCTAGCTTCTACGTTAGGGGTGGAAGTGCTGACCAGAATCTGATATTAAATGATGAAGCTCCGATATATGATCCGTCTCACCTTTTCGGACTTTTCTCCGTTTTCAATGCAGATGTTATAAAGGATTCGGAACTTTACAAAGGTGGTATCCCCGCGCGATTTGGTGGAAGGTTGTCGTCTATCCTGGAAGTTAGAACCAAAGACGGTAACAACAAAAATTTTGCTGCGGCAGGAGGAATCGGGTCAATGGCCAGCCGCGTAATGGTAGAAGGACCTTTAGTCAAAGAAAAAAGTTCTTTCATTTTTTCAGCCCGCAGGTCTTACATCGATTTATTCTTGAAGGCGGCAAACGAGGACAACCTTGTTCACTTTTATGATGTAAACGCTAAAGTCAACTGGAGGACTAATAACAAGAACCGGTTCTTTGCGGCTTTCTACGCCGGCCGCGACGTATTTAAATTCTCAGATACATTTGGATTTGCGTGGGGAAACATGACAGGTACTTTACGGTGGAATCACCTGTTCAACGACCGGTTGTTCTCTAATACTTCTGTCATTCTCAGCAATTTCGATTACAAACTTGAATTGGACGATGCTGTCGAAGGATTCAGGTGGCTATCAAGCCTGCAAGAGCTTAGCGTAAAGAATGATCTCTCTTACTTTATAAATGCCAACCACGAGCTGACATTTGGTTATCATATTACGGGTCGGCGCTTTTCTCCAGGCCGTATCACACCAAACTCTACGGGGTCGATTTTTTCGGAAGTAGAGATGCAGCATATGTATGCAATTGATCACGCATTGTACTTGAGCAACCAACACCGCCTTAGCGAAAAAATTACACTCGACTATGGATTCCGCCTATCCTTATTCCAGAATGTAGGAGAAAGTGATGTCTATTTGTATGAAGATCCCCGGGACAATACCAACATCATCCGCACGGATACAGTGCACTACGGCGCCTGGAAGAATATCAAAAAGTTCGTGAATATAGAGCCGCGTGCAGCCATTCGTTATCTCCTCGGCGAAGGACAATCACTCAAACTTTCCTACAATCGGATGGTGCAAAACACACACCTGATAGCCGCTGGGACTGTTCCTGTTCCCTTCAATACCTGGAACCCGAGCGGATATTATCTCGAACCCCAACTAGCTGACCAGGTTGCAATCGGTTATTTCCGGAACTTTAGGGACAACATGTATGAGTTCTCTGCAGAAGCTTATTACAAAGACATCCAGAACGTAACTGATTTTGCCGACAACGCATCAATTTTCTTCAACCAGGATCTTTCAACAGAATTTCGCCAGGGCAAGGCGTGGTCATATGGAGTTGAGTTGATGTTAAGCAAAACGCGAGGTAAACTTACCGGAGCAGTAGGCTACACGTTATCGAAGGCTATGCGCAAAATTCCCGGTGTTAATCTCGATAAGCCCTTTGTTGCAAACTACGACCGGCGTCATGTTGTGAATATTCAGGCTGCGTACGATATGAATCCCAAGTGGACATTCGGAGCAACTTTTACATATAGTACTGGACGCCCCATCACGTTGCCTACGGGAAAGTTCGAGTATCAGAACTATCACCCCGATGTAATCACCGAACGGAACGGCTACAGGCTACCGACTTTCCATCGGTTAGACCTTTCAGCGACCTACACACCAAACAAAAATCCTAATCGCAGATGGAAAGGGCAGTGGGTCTTTTCTGTGTACAACGCTTACAACCGAAAAAATCCGTTTACCATTTACACTAGAATTACAAAAAATGACGATGGCGATATTATTGGAGATGGAAGCACAAAGGAAGCGCGGCTCATTTACCTGTTTCCAATCTTGCCCTCTATAACATATAATTTCAAATTTTGACAGAAATGAAAAAGTTAATTGCTATAATATTTGCTTCGGTAGTGTTCTGGTCGTGCGATGAACCGGTGGTGTTAGACGTTACTCAGGGTGAGTCGCGTACTGTTATTGAGGGCCAGGTCACCAATCTTGCAGGCGGACAATATGTATA
>JAEZBX010000116.1 GCA_023412765.1 Bacteroidota bacterium | reverse complement strand
GATACATCCCAGGTGCCGGCGATGATATTCCAACAGCTCTCCGCACGATGGGTTATGAACTGTGGGAAATGAAGGCAAACGAAGTTACACAGGAAAACTTAAAACGTGTTGATGCTGTGGTGCTGGGAATTCGCGCATTGAACGTACATGACCGCATCCGATCAATCATGCCGGTTCTACTTGAGTATGTTCGTCTAGGCGGTGCGTTGGTTGTTCAATATAATACCAACGGCCGTCTTGAAACAGATACATTTGCTCCGTTTCCACTTAAGATTTCCCGTGACCGTGTAGCAGACGAACAATCTGAAGTGAGGATCCTCAAACCTGGTCATCCACTTCTCAATTATCCGAATAAGATATCACCCGGTGATTTTGATGGCTGGGTACAGGAACGTGGCCTTTATTTCCCTAGTGAATGGGATTCAAATTATGAAGCATTGCTGTCGATGAACGATAAAGGTGAAAGTGGTAAGGATGGCGCCTTGTTGATAGCAAAGTATGGGGAAGGGCATTTTATCTATACCGGACTTTCATTTTTCCGTCAACTTCCGGAGGGAGTAGCTGGTGCGTACAAGCTGTTTGCTAATCTGGTATCGGTGGGAAAATCCAAACGAACAAAGAGTTAAAACTTAGCGCCCTTTCAAAATGAAACACCTCGACGATAAGCCGCCAGTATTTGATTCATGGAGCGGATGGTATTGGTTAGTACTCGGGGCCCTGGTTATTCAAATTATTTTTTACTCTTGGCTAACAATCTCTTTTTAGTTTTTTGATCCGATGCCTAAATACCATATTGAATTAGCATGAATTATTTGGATTGGATTGTACTCTTCACTACCGTGTTGTTCATTGTTGCCTATGGCACCTGGAAAACTCGGAAGACCTCGACCATGGAGGGATATCTGAGGGCTGATAATTCAATGAAATGGTGGATGATGGGTGTTTCTATTATGGCAACTCAGGCCAGTGCAATTACCTTCCTCTCTACCACGGGACAGGGAATGGAGGATGGCATGAGATTCATCCAGTTTTATTTCGGTTTGCCTATAGCGATGGTTATTATTTCAATAACCATGGTTCCGATCTATTACAAGCTAAAAGTATTTACAGCATACGAATATCTCGAAGGTCGCTTTGACCCGAAGACCCGATCGCTCGCGGCACTCTTGTTTCTCATTGGACGTGGCGTATCGGCGGGTATCACACTGTTTGCACCTTCATTGATTCTTTCTACCATCTTACATTGGCCAGTTGCACTAACAACATTTATCATTGGAACTCTTGTCATTATTTATGTCACATCTGGCGGGACAAAGGCGGTGAGCCTAACGCAACGACAACAATTGGCTGTTGTGATGATTAGTATGATCATCGCTGGAGGTATTGCATTGTATAAACTACCTGGTAACATTTCATTCGGCGATAGCATTCAGATTGCGGGACTGTTGGGAAAATTCAACATGATAAATGTGCTGCCCGCCGACATCGAAAGTAAATTGCCTGAAGGTGTGACTTCTGTAAGCGATTTAACTTTTTTGCAGAAGGTAAATTCGATATTGAATGATCGTTACAATATCTGGTACGGATTGATCGCAAGTGTATTTTTATTCTTGTCATATTTTGGAACTGATCAATCACAAGTGGGGCGTTACCTTGGTGGTGTATCCATAACTGAAAGCCGTTTGGGATTGATGTTTAATGGCCTGCTGAAAATCCCTATGCAGTTTATCATTTTGTTTATAGGTGTGCTTGTATTTGTATTCTATCTATTTTTTCAACCTCCGGTTTTTTACAATCAGGTCTTGCGTGATCGAGCACTTGAAACGCCAAAGGCTGATTCTATTAGGATGATCGAACAGAAGTTTGAATCATTATATTCTACTAAACGAATTGCTGTTGACGCGATGGTTGACGGTATTCACGCGAATGACGAAGCCAAAATAAAGCTGCACCTGGATAAGGTTAAAGGATTGCAGCAGGATGAATTGGCACTTCGCAATGAAATGAAGGATATGATCAAGAGTGCGATTCCCAATGCTAAAACACAGGATCGTGACTACATCTTTTTACATTTTGTTCTTAATAATCTGCCGAATGGAATCATCGGCTTGTTGCTTGCGGTAATTTTTTTGGCTGCGATGTCGTCGATGGCAGGGGAATTAAGCGCACTGGCGTCGACGACCTCAGTGGATATCTATCAACGTTCGATAAAGAAGTCGGGTGATAATGCACATTACTTGAGTGCATCCCGATGGTTTACGGTGGCGTGGGCTTTATTAGCAATGATTTTTGCTATGCTCGCAAGCTTTGCTGAAAATTTAATTCAGTTTGTTAACATCGTTGGTTCACTATATTATGGAACACTTCTCGGAATTTTCTTAGTTGCATTTTACATGAGAAGGATAGGAGGTACTGCTGTTTTTTGGGCAGCAATTATGTCGGAGTGTATCGTTGTATATTGTTACTACTTTACGGAAGTAGCTTTTCTGCTGTATAACGTAATTGGCTGCGTTGGAGTAATATTGATTTCTCTATCACTACAGGCTTTTTTGCCTGCCAAAAAAGAAGATCTTTCTTAACACTTGCACAAATTCCTTTAACTAATTATATTAGTATTTATTACTAATAATATTGGTTTATGGTGCGATTGCCGAGGGATGTGGAGAATACTTTTGAAGAGATTCATATTCAAAAAATCTGGGACATACTGGAAGAAAAATTTTCTTTCAACATAAAGGGTTGGAAGGAAGATTTTAACAAATATCTGGCGAGCCAATCGCGGGAAATTTCTGTTCGGCAGGCCTTTATAGAATTCGGACTAAAGAAGATTCAGCCCATTCTGAATAGTATTCTGAAGCGAACTGATTATCATCCGACGTGGATTAACATGATGCGGTGGGTTGTGAAGCGACAAACGAAACGCGGCTAGCGATTAGGGCAATTGTTCTCGTGTATGATTTGGTCATGCGGTTGGGGGTATGGTAAATTAAATTAATCGTAAGGACGCCATGGCGCAAAGTCTCAGAATCAAGACTTAGAGACAGATGCCCTTTTACATTTTGCGCGACCTTATACCTTATACCTTATACCCTATACCTCGTTCCTTATTCCCTAAACTCGCCACATTCGGCTAACGGATAGAGCCTCACAGCTCAAACGTAAATCCTCTCTCAGCAAGCTTATCATAAATCTTTTTGTCGAACCGATATAGACTGGCTGCGCGGTGCGACACCTCTGTTTGTTTTTCTTTACATGGCACCAACAAATTCATCCGCATCAGTTTTCTCCGAAAATTTGGTTTGTCAAGCTTCTTGTTCAGCAGTGCTTCATACAATTCCTGCAACTGGAGCAAGGTAAATTTTTTGGGCAGGAGATTAAACCCAATCGGTTCATGTCTTAACTTATGTTTCAGGTACTCTAAGCCTTGTTGCAGGATCGTTCCGTGATCATAAGGCAGGGGTGGAAGTTCACTAACCTTGAACCATTTTGCATCAGCAGCGGTAAAGCCAGGCTGAAGTGTATAATCTTCCGGTTTTACCAAAGCGTAATAAGCTATCGTTATGACACGCTTCGTCGGATAACGGTCAACCTTGCCAAATGCTTTTAATTGTTCAAGAAATACGTTCGACACTCCCGTGAGTGCCTGAAGTATTCGTGTTGCAGCCTCATCCATTCCTTCATCATATTTAATCCAGCCACCAGGCAACGCCCACTTACCCTTGCTGATACCTTCGCCGTGCTGCACTAGCAAAATATCCAGTTCACTATTCTTAAAACCAAAGATGAGGCAGTCAATGGATAGGGCATCGATGATTTTGTTGGATTTTTGCATCACGGTTTTGGTCGCTGTCGGATACTTTCGAAACAAACGTTGCCAAAAATAAAATTTTAATTACCTTGTAGTCAAATTTACTATAAGATATTTTAAAACCTTAAATTTTCTATGCCGCGCTACTTATTGGGTTTCGATCTCGGAAGTTCATCGGTAAAAGCTTCACTCGTAAATGCCGATACCGGTGCAGCTGTCGCGTCCGCGCAATCACCGGCGGAAGAAATGTCGATGTTGGCTGTGAAGCCGGGGTGGGCTGAGCAGGATCCGGAAATGTGGTGGGAACATTTGCAGATTTGTACGAAAACCTGTCTTCAGAAAAGCGCCGTCCAGGCTTCCGATGTTCTCGCGATTGGGATTTCTTATCAAATGCACGGACTCGTCTGCGTCGACGCCAACCATAATGCTTTACGCCCTTCGATCATTTGGTGTGATAGCCGTGCCGTTGAAATTGGAAACGATGCATTTAAGAAACTGGGGGAGAAGTATTGCCTGGAAAGTCTTCTAAATTCTCCCGGCAATTTCACAGCATCAAAGCTGAAATGGGTTAAGGATAATGAACCTGCTGTCTACGAGAAAATTCACAAGATCATGTTACCTGGCGATTTTATCGCCATGAAGCTGACGGGCGAGATTTCCACAACTGCTTCTGGCTTATCAGAAGGCATTCTCTGGGACTATGAAACACAAGCACCCGCGAAAAGGCTGCTCGAACTTTATGGTATAGACCAGGCGTCGCTCTCACCAGTTTTACCAACATTTTCGATCCAGGGCAAATTAGAAAAATCCGCAGCACAACTTTTGGAATTGAAAGAGGGAACACCAGTGGCGTACCGCGCCGGTGATCAACCTAACAACGCATTTTCACTTAATGTCTTGAACCCTGGCGAGACAGCGGCAACCGCCGGCACCTCAGGGGTGATTTACAGCGTAACGGAAAAGAATGCGTATGATCCAAAGTCGAGAGTAAACACTTTCATGCATGTCAACAGTCAACGTGATTCCGGCATTCGAAACGGAGTCTTGCTCTGCATTAACGGTACAGGTATCCTAAACAGCTGGCTGAGGAAGACAATGAGAAGTTCGGGTGCAACGCTTGATTACAATACCATGAATGCAATTTCTGCTGAGGCACCCATCGGTACCGATGGACTTATGGTTTTACCCTTTGGCAATGGAGCTGAACGTGTCCTCGAAAATAAAAATATCAATGCCTCATTTCATGGTTTGAATTTCAATAGGCATCAGCAATCGCATGTCCTGAGGGCTGCGCAAGAGGGAATTGTATTCGCGTTAAAATATGGTTTCGATGTGTTGCAGCAAATGGGTCTGACGACAAAAGTGATTCGGGCTGGAAATTCCAACATGTTCCTGAGTCCTTTGTTCCGCGAAGCTTTTGTTAACACAATTGATGCAAGACTAGAACTATACGACACCGATGGAGCAAAGGGTGCAGCCCTGGGCGCAGGCGTCGGCGCTGGAATTTTTTCTTCATTTAAAGAAGCGTTTAGTGGCCTGAAGGTAATTCGTTCGGAGGAACCGACGCAGCAATTAAAAGTACCCTACACTGATGCATACGAAAAATGGCTCCGCCAATTGCAAAGCGTGATTTGATAAGAATTTTGAAATTAATGTAAATACACAACTACAAAAAAACCGGTAACTATGAGAGCTACACTTGGAGAAAGGACCTACTTCAAAGGTATTAAGCCAATCAAGTATGAGGGCGTTGAGTCCGACAACCCACTGGCGTTTAAATATTATAATCCGAAACGCAGGATCGGCAAAAAAACAATGGAAGAACATTTCAGGTTTGCAATTGCTTACTGGCATACCTTCTGCGGAACCGGTGGCGACCCATTTGGGCCTGGAACAAAAAATTTCCCCTGGAATGAAAGTGCTGATGCGATGCAGCGGGCATTTGATAAAATGGATGCAGCTTTCGAATTCATAACGAAGATCGGCGTGCCTTTCTATTGTTTCCATGACTATGATTTGGTCGAAGAAGGGAGCACGCTGAAAGAATCAGAATCACGACTTCAGAAAATCGTGGACTATGCAAAGCAAAAGCAAAAAGCTTCCGGAGTAAAATTACTGTGGGGAACTGCAAATCTTTTCTCGCATCCCCGATACATGAATGGGGCGGCCACCAACCCGGATTTCAATGTCGTATGCTGGGCTGGCGCGCAAGTAAAGAACGCTATTGATGCAACGATCGCGCTAGGCGGTTCTAACTATGTTTTCTGGGGCGGGAGAGAAGGTTACGTTTCTTTACTGAATACCAATATGAAACGCGAGCAAGAACATCTTGCAAATTTCCTTCATGCTGCACGTGATTATGGAAGAAAGAACGGATTTAGAGGAACTTTCCTCATCGAGCCAAAACCGATGGAACCAACCAAGCATCAATATGATTTCGATGCAGCAACGGTGATTTCATTCCTTCGTCAGTTTGATCTCATGAATGATTTCAAATTGAACATCGAAGTAAATCATGCAACGCTTGCGCATCATACATTCCAACACGAGCTTCAGGTGTCGGCCGATGCCGGCGTGCTGGGAAGCATCGATGCAAACCGCGGAGATTATCAGAATGGATGGGATACTGATCAATTCCCAAATAACCTGTACGAGCTTACCGAAGCAATGCTCGTCATACTGCAAGCCGGAGGATTCCGCACAGGTGGTGTAAATTTCGACGCGAAGACGAGAAGAAATTCCACAGATCTTGCAGACATATTTTATGCGCACATTGGAGGAATGGACGCGTTCGCACGTGCTCTCTTGACAGCGCAGGCAATCCTTGACGATGGCGAGTATCTCGAACTCCGTCGCGAGCGCTACGCATCATTTGATTCAGGAAAAGGACGCCAGTTTGATCGCGGTAGATTATCACTCGAGAGCTTACGACAACTTGCCCGGAAGAATGGCGAACCAGAACAAATTAGTGGTCGCCAGGAGTATTTTGAAAATCTGATCAATAAGTTTATTTAATCTCAAATTTTAGGAATAGGCCGCCTGCAACTTATTGATGCAGGCGGCTTTTTATCCTAGCCATTTTTTCAGCGTTATCACGAATATTCCGGCTTTTCATCGCATTGGAAATTCTTGCACCACCGGCCATACGTACCTTGGTGAAAATAAGTCTTATGAAAGCATTAACCGTTCTCCTTGTCTTGACGATAACTTTCAGCAATGCACAGCCAGTTACGTATGGAAATTTCAAACTTGCTGATCAGGAGATATTGTATCAAAAGATAGTTGCTCTGGATTCAATAACAATATCCAAGCTTGAAGCATTTTATAAAACACTCCCATATGTGTCCAATTTGTCGATAAGGAACGGAACGGTAACCTTCGATGTCACGGACCTCACTGTTGATTACAAGAAATTTCAATTCACGCAGGTGGGTACGCCTTCTATCATTCAAACTGGAAAATATAGTGGCGCTGTTGAGGTAGGGGCGAAGGATGGCAGATATCGGATTACTTTTCATTCGATCAAAATGACGGGCGATATCGGTTACAAAAAGATAACAGAGAAGGATAACCTGACGAGTTACGCTTGTAAGAATAATGGAACCGTCTTATCTCAGGATTGGTGCAGGCCAAACATGCTGGGCTTGCTTGACCAGTCCTTTACCGACAAGCTGCAATATGTCGAACCGGAAAAGAAAAAGATTAGCGACGACTGGTAGTCAGCTTAACTCTAGAATCGTATTCAGTTTGATCTATTTGCTATCTTCGTCGACGACTTAATGTCTGACTTTATTTTTTAATCATAATCCATTTTGATGTATGGATATAAAGGTTATAGCGTTCGATGCGGACGACACCTTGTGGGACAATGAAAATTATTTTCAGGAGATTGAAAACAAATTTTTTGCATTGATGGAAGAATACCTGCCACAGCACAGTGTGGCACGTGAGCTTCTTCGGATCGAAATACAAAATTTGCCTCTCTACGGTTATGGTATCAAAGCGTTTATGCTGTCTATGATCGAAACTGCGATGGCAATTTCGAACAAGACAATCAGCGTGAGCGTAATAGAAAAAATAATCGAATATGGTCGGGAACTTCTTGACAAGCCTATACAAAAGTTGGAAGGTGTCGACGAGGTTCTGGAAAATCTCAAAGGAAGATATCGGCTCGTGGTTGCGACAAAGGGTGACCTGCTGGATCAAGAGAGAAAGCTTAAGAAATCAGGGATCGAACATTATTTTCACCATACGGAGATTATGTCTGAAAAAGGTGAGAATGATTTTCGAAAGTTGATAAAGCACCTTGACATTCAGCCGCAAAATTTTCTGATGATTGGAAACTCACTCAAATCAGATATTCTTCCTGTATTAAGTATCGGCGGCCATGCTATTCACATTCCTTATCACGTTACATGGGGTCATGAAAAGATCGAGTACGAGGTGAAGCACGAAAATTTTAAACAGTTCACCTCTATTCGGGATATTTTGACGGTGCTTTGATAATTTCTACGCAGTTTCATACGTTCTAAGGCATTCAGTAAATCGTGGAAACTTATTCCTTCCACGTTTGTTTGGTTTACACACGCAGAAGATTTACATTTTCGCTGCGTCTGCTTTAAAAGATAAGGTATGAAGATATTCAGCATTTCAATACCGGTCGTTTATGCGAACCTTTGCCTCTTGTTGGTGAGAGTTTCAGTAGGTCTGTTCATGTTGCTTGCACATGGATTGCCAAAACTTAACCGACTTACATCAGGCGAACCGATAAAGTTTTTAGATCCGTTCGGTCTCGGACCCGACGTTTCTTTAGGGATGGCAGTTTTTGCCGAGGTCTTATGTTCGTTCCTGGTGATAATAGGATTGAGCACACGACTTGCAACAATTCCCCTTATCATAACTATGGCAGTTGCAGTGACTTTTGCACATGCCAATGATCCATTCTCTACAAAAGAAAAACCGCTGGTTTTTATTCTGGTATTTCTTATGCTACTGGTTTTTGGCAGCGGCCGCTATTCGATCGATGGTCTGATATCGGCACCGAAAAAGATTAAGTCGGAGTTTGAGTGAGTGTTCTATTTCTGCTCTGCGTTCTATGTGTCGTATAGTTCTGCCGCACGAAGTATAGGTATTACTCAGGTATAAGGTATAGGGTATACGGTATAAGGTGCATGGTCGAACGCTTCGTGCATTGAAATTTTTACTTCAACTCAAAGAAAATATTGGAAGATAAGTAGGAACAGTATTCGTGGCACGACCCTATACCTTATACCCTATACCTTTATACATATTTATTTATTCCTTCATTCCCCACGAGGAGAATGGAAAGCCGTACCGGCTAGGGGCGTCCCCTTCTCAAAGTCACTAGGTACTCCACCAAATCGACTAACTCCTGCTCTGACATGGCGCCAGCAAGTTCCGGCATTAGGGATATTTCCTGGCGTTCGGTTTCAGCGATTTTATCCCGGCTATAATTCATCGACGTGCCGCCAGGAAGGTTCAGTTTGATCTCTCCTGGAGTTTCACTAACGATAATTCCCATTGATTCTGTACCGTCATTAAGCTTTACAAGCGTGCTTTCATATCCAAAGCTTACACCTTCACTTGGATACATAATCGACCGGTATAATCCTTCTCTCGAAAGTTTTTCCCCAATGACAGTAAGCTCCGGACCAAATGATACACCAGCATCCTTAACCTTGTGGCAAGTTGTACAGTACTTTTCAAAAATTGCTTGCCCGCGCTTCGCATCGCCAGTCGAAGCTAATAGCTGTTTGATAGGAGGAAGCTTTGTTCCTTTACCTGCAGGCGGCGGAAGGTACTCTGCTGCTTCACGCTGAATCTTACTGCGATAAACGTTGAACAAAACTGCACCAGCCGTGGATTTCAATTCGGTGTCAAAGTTTGCATCCTTTACGAGTGACAAAAGTCTTTCCTCACCAGGCCAGCTGCTTCCAAGCACCTGCACAGCAGTCTTCCTTATCACAGATGATAAGTTCTTATTGTTGACAACAGATGCCACTAAATCGAGAATAGCAGCATTTGCTTTACCTCGCATATTCTCTAATAGAAATAACGACGACGAATCATCCTTAAGCAGCAACGGTTTTAGAATATCTATTGCATTGAATTTAAGGAGCTGATCCGTTGCAGCGGCAGCAACTTCATCCGTGCGAGCTTTTGTTATTTCAACAAGCTCATTTTGCCTTTCTCTCAAATCAAATTTATCAACGAGCTCGATGAATGTCATAGTTCCTTTTTTTTCTGTCAGGACCTCATCCAGTGCAATTTTAAATGCACGATTCTTAACAGCAAACCGTGCATCAATTTGCTGAAGCGCCAATGCATTAATTTCATTTTTGTCTTCCCGCTGGAGTCCGATTAATGATGCAAGTATTGCGTTCTTATAAGTAGTATCGTGAAAATCGAATGCCCGGAAGTAGCGTAGGTAATCTTGTTTATTTTTAGTCGCCTTAATCAATTCAGCAAGTAAGGGAAGGGCTTTAGCTGATCTTGAACGCCAAATGATATCCTGGTGTGCTTCCCTGTTAAGATCCAGGTTTACGCGCTGTAGCCATGTGCTGAAAAATAAGTCTGAATGCGGGTCAGCAGCAATACCCAATGCTTCCAGGTACCACCGGTCTCTACCGTTGTATCTGGAAGCGAGCTTAGACCATAGTTCCGCCGCTGCAGGAGTATTCGAATATCGCAACGCTATGGCTACCTCACGACGCACTGCCGGACTTTCGTCAGTCGCCAGGGTAATAAGATAGGGCACAACATCGGATTTGTTAAGTGCAACAGCGCGGACAGCGGCGATTCGAATATCGACATTATCATCTTTTAGTGCCTCTTTAATAAATTCTCCGTTAGGATCATTTCTTGCCAAAAGCCACAACGCGCGTGCTCGATATACTGCATTATTTGATTCCCAAAGTTTTCGCAATTTATCTTGGGCGTCCGCTTTTTCCAACGCCTGAAACGCCACAAAGCGTGTCTCGGGATTTGAATTTTTTAGTGCATCAATCGCACCATCAATTGAAGAAAAATCGGGGACAGCTACATTATATTTTTTTGCGGAACGTGCTACGCGATATATTCTACCCTGACTTGCGTCAGCAGCTGCACCGCCGCCAAGAATCGGGTCATACCAGTCTGCAATAAAGAGGGAACCATCAGGAGCACTAGCTACATCGATAGGGCGAAACCATTTATCCTGACTCTTCACAAGGTCTTCAATTTCCAATGTATAGCCGGCACCTTTTTTCGCAGGTAAATAAGCACGGACTACATTGTGGTATGGCTCGGCATGAATCGGCACTTGTTGAAATACTTCAGGGAGCTGATCTCCTTCATAGTAAACCATCCCAGCGGGCGATCCAGCGCCAGTGATGAGAACATTTGGAACAACTCCAGGATCATTCTGATGCCAATGTCGCTCCGGAATAGTTCGTTCAATATTAATCCTGTTGGTAGTCCAGGAGGCTTTGGATTTTTCATCCAGAAATCCATAGTTGCCATAGTACATTACAAAGTTGATGCGGACGGATTCGTTTCCATCATCATCATTGTCGGATTGCCATATGTTGCCGTATGAATCGATACTAGGCTCATAGTTATTCCTGAAGTTGTGACCTAACACTTCGACATCCTTTCCATCTGGAGTTGCACGTAGCACCATACCGCCCAGATATGGAGTATTTTTTTGGAATAAAGTAATACCCGCTTTGTCTATAATGTCGCTGTTATCCTTGCTTTGCATTTCACGCGTGTAGTTCCCCAACGAGAAATATATCATCCCATCTGGCCCGGGAAGGAAACTGTGAGCAGAGTGCTCTCCTTTGTGCATTTTATTGAACAGTACCTGCTTGTCGTCAGGTACGAGGTCGTGGTCGCGATCAGTAAAAACGAAGACATGCGGACTGCAAGTCACATAGATTTTTTCACCCAGAACAGTAATCCCCAACGGCAAATTCAAATCAGGTTCATTGTAAAAGATAGTTCGTTTGTCTGCTCTTCCGTCCTTGTCTGTATCTTCTAACACAGTGATTCGATTTCCAACCGAGTCCGCTTCTTCGGGAGCAACATCATAATCAGGCGCCTCACATACCCATACTCGACCCCATGGGTCCACGCTGATGTTGGTGGGATTGACTACCATTGGTTCAGCAGCAAATAACTCAAGCTCGAGTCCGTTGGCTACCTGCATCGAGGATAATGCATTCTGGGGAAGTCTTTTTTCCTCTTCCGTTAGTATACCAAAATTCCCTTGATTCCGCCGCGCGTCACATGCACTTAAACAGCCGATACAGAAAATCAAAATAATTCTATTCATAATCGAATGAGTCGATAATATCCCTTGATACCATTCACGCAAAAGCGTGAAGCGGGTTGATAAGATTAGCAGCTTGCATTACGCCTGCTCCCTTGCATGACCAATGGATTTACGATTGTAACAAAATTCATTAACAATATTGTATGCCTTTTCCCAAAAGATTACCACGACAAACGTGTTTCACAGATACAGAATATTAAAAAGGTTTTATATCCGATCCCTGAGTATTTTTGTATTGTGAAAATGGCCCACTATGGATGATCTTCTGGCAGCCCGTTTACAAATGGCACTCTCGCTGGGCTTCCACATCGTTTATGCTTGTATCGGAATGGTGATGCCATTTTTTATGGCGGTTTCCCACTATCAATGGATAAAAACACAAAATACAGTCTATAAGAACCTGACCAAAGCGTGGAGCAAAGGTGTTGCAATTTTCTTTGCAACGGGGGCCGTATCCGGAACAGTACTTTCATTTGAATTGGGATTGCTGTGGCCAACGTTCATGAAACATGCTGGTCCAATTTTCGGAATGCCGTTCTCATTGGAGGGCACAGCATTTTTTATTGAAGCCATTGCGCTCGGTTTTTTTCTTTATGGCTGGGATAGATTCAATAAATGGTTTCACTGGTTTACAGGAGTTGTCGTTGGACTAAGCGGGCTCGCGTCCGGGATTCTTGTCGTTGCCGCTAATGCGTGGATGAATAGTCCAGCGGGATTTGAAGTAATTAATGGCGAGTATGTAAACATTGATCCAATCAAGGCCATGTTTAATGACGCCTGGTTTTCACAAGCGCTGCATATGACCCTGGCGGCATTCGCATCGACAGGATTTGCCGTTGCCGGCGTCCATGCGCTAATGATTATCCAAAAGAAAAATGTCTTGTTTCATTCCAAAGCTTTTAAGATTGCCGCCATCTTTGCTGCCGTGGCTGCTATTCTCCAGCCAATCAGCGGCGACTTTTCTGCAAAGGATGTCGCGAAACGACAACCGGGCAAGCTTGCCGCTATGGAAGCCCACTTTCACACGCAGGAACATGCACCATTAATTGTCGGCGGTATACCCGATATGGAAAGGCAGGAAGTGAATTACGCGATTGAATTGCCTGGCATGTTGAGTTTTTTGGCGCATGGAGATTTTCAATCAGAAGTAAAAGGATTGGATACTATTCCTTTAGAAGATCAACCACCCGTGCCCATTGTACACTATGCTTTCCAGGTAATGGTGGGATGTGGAGTAATGATGATGTTGATCGCCATCATATTTTTTATTGCACTTTTGAGAAAGCGATGGTTTTATTCCACGTGGTTACCTAAACTCTTCGTGGTAGCCCTACCGTTAGGATTCATCGCTGTTGAGGCGGGTTGGACGGTTACTGAAGTAGGTAGACAACCATGGATTATCCAGGGAATTATGAGGACTTCGGATGCAGTAACGCCTATGCCGGGTATTGCGTGGTCTTTTTACCTCTTTGTATTAGTGTATCTTTCATTGAGTGTTGCAGTTGTTTTCCTGTTGCATCGCCAAATCAAGATGGTTCCGGTTTTATACGATAAGGAAATACCTGTCGAAGCTATCAAGTGATGGTTTATGTAGTTATCACATATCTCTATCTCGCGATACTGCTCTATCTGGTGTTGGGTGGTGCTGATTTTGGCGCGGGTATCATTGAAATGTTTACGTCCACAAAAAATATTCAGCGCACGCGTAAAACTCTTTACCATGCCATCGGACCTATCTGGGAAGCAAATCACATGTGGCTGATTATCGTTATTGTCATCCTTTTCGTCGGCTTTCCACTTATCTATAGTACGCTGTCAATATATCTCCATATTCCTTTAGTTATTATGCTGATGGGAATTATCGCGCGGGGGACTGCCTTTGTTTTTAGACACTACGACGCAGTGAGGGACGACATGCAAGAACTTTACAACAATGTATTTGTGTGGTCAAGTTTTGTTACTCCCTTTTTTCTTGGTGTGATTGCAGGCAGCACTCTGTCAGGCCACATCGACTCGACTACCAATAATAACTATCTGGCTACATACATATTTTCATGGCTGAATCCATTTTCAGTAGCCATTGGGTTATTCACTACGGCGCTATGCGGTTTTCTTGCGTCAATCTATTTGATAGGCGAAGCGGATAATGAAAATGACCGCCGCCGTTTCGTTCATAAAGCAAAGCTTATGAACATATTTGCTGTTGTGTGCGGCGCGCTGGTTTTTATTGCCGCCATTCTTGATGGAATTCCACTGCTGGAATGGGTTTTTGCTGATATCGTTGGTCTTGCTGCAGTAATCGCGGCGACTATTTCGCTGATTTCATTGTGGAAGTGGATCAATAGTGAACAGGTAATGATCCCCCGTATTTTGGCTGGCTTTCAGGTAACGATGATCCTTCTAGCCGTCAGCTATGCACATTTTCCCAATATTGTAATAATGGCCCATGGTGAGACATTATCATTGCTGGAAAGCAGGGCACCCGATTCAACAATGCAGGCTTTGGGATGGGCATTACTCATAGGCAGCGTTTTTATACTCCCAGCGCTGTTTTATCTCTATTATAGCTTCAAGAAAAAGGACTCGGAAACGTACCCCGAACACTAGTAGGAAGGCAACGTTGGCAAAGATTTTGCGTTTGTGTACACAAAACGACACGGTGATGAACAAGTTTTTTAACGGCTTTTTTCAGTTAATCAAGGCCGAGTTTATTTTCTACATTTCGGTTTCGATCCTTGCGGGATTCATTTATCTGATTCAACTCGTCTTTTAGCCGTTATCTGTTATCCGTTAATAGTTAATAGTGGAGTGTGCCTAAAATGAAGTCTGTCTTCATAGCCTTACTCCTTATTCCTTATTCCTTTTCTACGCAAAAGACGCGGACAATCCATATAACTTATACCCTATACCCTATACCCTACACCTTATACCTCCCCAGAATCCTCTAAAAAATATTCCTAGCGAGTATCTTCATCACATCATTCTTATAATTCCTCCCAATAGGAATACTGTGCTTGCCAATCTCTACATCAGTTGCTGAATAGGCATCGATCTTTTCCAGGTTCACAATAAAAGATCGATGGATGCGAAGGAACTGCTCGCGCGGTAGACTTTCCTCGAGATAGCTGATCTTTTGTTGGGTTACAATTTCCCTTTCTCCAGTCCGTACTTTCACATAATCCTTGATGCTTTCTATGTAGAGGACATCGGCCATTTTTGTTTTGATCATTTTCTTGTCGACTTTGAAATAGACGTAGTTATCAGGTACCACATCAGGCTTGGTTACACTTGAAGTTGCAGTCGGTTGATGTAGAACTTTTGCTACAGCTTTTAAGAAGCGATCAAATGGGATCGGTTTCAAAAGATAATCCAATATCTCTAACTCAAAACCTTGAAGTGCATAGTCTCTGAACGCCGTTGTAAATATTACTTTAGGAGGATTCTTCAAAGTCTTTAGAAAATCGATACCAGACAGTTTGGGCATTTGAATATCAAGGAATATGAGATCTACAGAATGTTGTTGCAGGAAGGTAAATGCTGAAACGGCATTCCGAAACGTACTAACCAGTTGCAACTGCTCGACCTTAGCCACATAGGATTCGAGTATCTCGATCGCCAGTGGTTCATCATCAACTATTATGCATCGTATCCCCATAATTTATCGTGCGTTTCGGTTCTGAATGCTGAGTATAACCAAAAATGTTTCCTGGCCATTGATAATCTTAAGCTCATGATGATCCGGATAAATCAAATCCAGTCGCCGTCTCACGTTTGCTATTCCTATACCTTCTTTTTTGTGTATACCATTTAGTACAGCCTTGTTATTCTCAACTTTCGTTAGAATTCCATGAGGCTGCGCATCGATTGATACTTTAACCCATGACTGCTGCAGGTCCTCACTTGCTCCGTGCTTAAAACAATTTTCTACAAATGGCAACAGCACGAGAGGAGCGATCTTCCTGTCTTTAAGATTCCCAGTCGCGCGGATGTCAATATCAACCTTATCTCCGTAGCGCATCTTCTCAATGTCACTGTAATTCTTGATGAACTTTATCTCCTTTTCCAGCGGTACTTCCTCGCTGGTACATTCATACAACATGTAGTTGATCAATTCCGACAGCTTTAATACCATTTCCGGAGCGCGATCCGATTTTTTTAATGTCAACGCATACAGATTATTCAATGTGTTAAATAGAAAGTGGGGATGGATCTGCGTTTTCAGGAACTTCAGTTCAGCCTGCAATTTTTCCTTTGTCAAAATCTGTTGTGCCTGCTGGTTCGCATACCAGTACTTTAGCAACTTGATGGCTACAGCAACAAACGTGACTGGATAAATAGCGACAATCATTTTCACTATTTTAGGAAAATAGAAAAATGGATCTGCAAGCGCTTGAGGATAGTAGATAGGGTAATCAATGTTGAATGCGATATACCGCTGAACGATGCCGATTGCAAAAGAAGAAACAACTAGCCAGGAGAAAAACTCCCAGTATTTTCCTGGCAAAAGAAATTTGGGAAGAAGAAAATAGAGAACGAAATACGTAAACGCGATCTTGCCGGGAAGGTAGATAAGTTCCTCGAAAAAGAATTGATCGTATTTGTCTTCAAAGGAACCATACAGCCATGCATAAAACACGATGTGAGCAACCCAAAACAAAACATGTTGCAGGATGCGATTCCTAAAAAGCCAATCAAGTTTGCGCTTCAACAAGGGATAAATGATTCAAACTCAAATTACGTAAACTTTTTCCTCGTGTTATAATTTCTAAGTTCAATGACATTTTGTTCGTGCCTAAATTCGGTTTCAGGCAACCCAATTGCATTTGACATAAGGACGTCGCATTGTAGAGGCTGTAACGTTGTATCAGTAGAAGTTCAGAATTTCCTGTATATAAGTGTCGTATCTTAACGCGGAAGAACGAATTAAACCAGCAATTCAAATGCGAAAGCTATTTTTCATTTTGGCGGGTATAATCAGCGCGGGGTTCGCATTATACTTTTTTGCGTGCAGCACAGTGGACATGTTTAAGATGATCGTACCTGGTTCAGCCTCTAAAGCGAAGCAGGTAAAACAGGTGGTGATTAATCCATTGTCACCTCTTCGTAAAGCCGAGGTGGTTCCATTTCAATAGCCATCGGCAGTATCATCGCCTCGTGGATCGGCGCCACCTTCGAGTTTGCCTTCGGACGTAACGAGGATGGCATCAACCCGTCCGATACCTCGTCTACGGTCCATATGGTGACCCATCTTTGCAAGCGCGATGCTGTCTTCCTTTAAGAGTGCACCGATTTCTACATAAACCGTATCCGGCAACCATTGACTGTGTATCCGTTTTGCGTTGACCGCTTCCTGCATTGTCATCTTGTGATCCACGACATTCATGATGGTTTGAAATACGGAAGTTATGATCGTGGTTCCTCCCGGAGTGCCTACCACCATAAAAAGTTTTCCGTTTTTTTCTACAATCGTCGGTGTCATGGAACTGAGCATTCTTTTCCCGGGCTCTATCTTGTTTGCTTCTCCACCGATTGCGCCATACATATTGGGGACCCCAGGTTTGATACTGAAGTCATCCATTTCATCGTTCAGGAAAAAACCAGAGCCAGCAACTACAACACGCGATCCGAACCCGTCGTTTAGCGTAGTCGTTACTGCTACAGCGTTGCCGTGTCGGTCAACCACTGACAAGTGTGTTGTTTGCTGGGACTCATTATAGATAACCGTTCCGGCTTTGATGGAGCTGCTTTCCGTTGCTCTGTCAGGCCTGAAGTCTTTCATCCTTTCGGATACGTATAGTGATGACATCAGCGTATCGACCGGTACACCGAAAAAGTCGGGGTCACCAAGGTAGACAGATCGATCAGCATAAGCCCGCCGCTCCGCTTCAATCATAAGATGTACGGTCTTCGGTGTGTTATGTCCCCAATCGGCAAGGGGATAGGGCTCAACCGATTTGAGCAATTGTGCGAGCGCTATTCCACCGCTGGAAGGTGGGCCCATAGAGATAACGTTGTATTCCCGGTAATTAAAGGTCAGCGGCTTGCGCCAGACAGCTTGATACGATTTAAGGTCCTCATAAGTGATCAAACCATTTCCGCGCTTCATCTCTGCGACAATGTTATCGGCTGTTTTTCCTTCGTAGAACCCAGCAAACCCGTGGTCACGGATAAGCTCTAACGTGTGACCGAGATCAGTATATCGGATGGTGTCGCCCGCTTTCCATTCGTCACGGATTAAAAATTTTGGAGTTATCGAATTAAATTCCTTGAGGTCACTTTGAATATCATTAAGATTTTCGGCTTCCCTATGAGTCAGTAAAAATCCATTTAAAGCGAGATCAATCGCTGGCTGTACAAGTTCTTGCCAGGGTAAGGAGCCATATTTTTTATGAGCCTCGGCCAGGCCAGCAACAGTGCCTGGTACACCGCTCGCCAGGTGACCCCGTTCACTAATGCCTGGAATTACATCTCCTGCTTCGTTAAGATACATATTGGTTGATGCGCCAGCAGGTGCTCGCTCGCGGTAGTCCAGCGTATTCGTTGTGCCATCACTTTGACGGAGCACCATAAATCCCCCGCCGCCAATATTCCCGGCGGAAGGATAAACTACTGCAAGCGCTAACTGTGTGGCGATCGCTGCATCAATTGCATTTCCTCCTTTCCGCAAAATCATAACGCCAGTGTGAGATGCAAGAGGATGGGCCGATACAACCATTGCTGAATCGACGATCAAACCGGGAAGAGGTTTTTGGGGAGTGCCTTGAAAGCACCCGGATAAAATTATCAAGAGAAAAAAATAATACGGCTTCATCCGTCGATTCCTTAAATTGTTGCGCTTCATAATTCACATAAAAATATTAATCCTTCTCAACTTTCCTTTGGCATGAGTCTTCGAAAAGAAAAAGCTGCACGACTTAAAGTGCAAATAATGGATCAGATGTTGAAATTGATCGGGAAGAAATCGTTTGATGATCTTTACATTGATGATCTGTGTGCCAAGGTAAAAATTTCGAAGGTCACACTTTTTAAATATTTTCCTCAGAAGGAAGATCTCCTTCTCTATTTTTTTCGAGTGTGGTGTCTGTCCCGGCTCACGGAGCTTATGGTGAAGCCACGCGAAGGTTTGCAGGCAATTTATTTTCTTTTTGATAAGCTGAGCGAAACGTGCGAACGATATCCGGGATTGATGGTAAGTCTTGTGGGTTATATCGGTAATCCCAAGCGCTCTCCAAAACCCTTTCCCCTGAAAGCCGAAGAAAAAGTGTTACTGTTTCCACATATCCCCGACATCGCATCGTTCAAGACCCAGACGATCGAGCAAATGATTGAAACTTTTGTGCTAGAGGCGATCTTCAAAAAAGAAATCACTAAAATGAGTAACACGCGCGATGTTACGATCTTGCTAACTACGGTATTCATGGGCGGAATAATAACGGCGCATTCGCATCAACTCAGTTCGACCAAGCTTTTTTTCAGAAGGAATGTGGACATCGTATTGAGGGGACTGTGAATTGAATAGGTGTAACGTTGCGGTTCAATTTTGTACCCGCATCGATTTGGTCCGTTTGGTGCGCTTGTCTTTTTTCCGGTCATACCATCGGTGATGGTATTTAGGCTTTACAACAGTGGAATTTGAATTGGATCGTTTACTGCAGCAAGGCATGAGAAAAAGTGTCAGAATACCGTATAAAAAGAGTCTTCTCATGTCTTGGAAACCCCAAAAATAGTATTTTTTGAATTTTGAACTGATAACTTCTTTTGAAGAAACGGTTCCTTAATTTTTGACGTATAACTACCTTTGAAATTATCTCCCTTCTTTTAAACATGAGACAGACGCTTTTTAGTGTATTTCTTCTGGTAATCGTTTCTTCACTCAGTTTAGCTCAGGATTTTAAGGAATTTGACGATGGCGTAGCGAAATTCAGAGCTAAGGATTACAACGGGGTGATCACCTCTTTCTCTCAAATCCTCAACAATCCATCCCACAACAAGAAGCTGGACGAGGATCTGTATTTCTATCGTGGTCAGGCGTATTTTCATACCGGTGACTACAACAAGGCTTTATCAGACCTGGATCAGGCCCATCTCTTGAAACATTATAATGTGGCCATTGTGCACTGGTACAGGGCCCAAAGTTTTGATGCCCTGGGGAAAACGAGTGAAGCTGAGGCAAGTTACAGAGAGGCTGTGAGTTATAGCGACAAAAACAAGAAAGTTAAGGCTCAAATTCTGGCCGACAGAGCTAGATTTCATTCCAAGCATGGAAATAGTAAGGCTGCATCAGAAGATCTTGCACTGGCCAAATCATTGGATTCTTCAGTAAAAGAGGTTCCGGTACAACCTGTGGTTACTGCTGGCAGATCGGCCGGTGAAGACAAAAAAACGACCCAGGTGATTGTCAAAAACAATGCGCAGCCAAAGAAAGATGCCGCAAAAGAGCCTGCCCGGAACGAGCAATCAACTGCCGTTCAGCAGGTGAATACTGGCTTGGTTCCCGCATTGGCCACAGCATATAAGGATGAAAAGAGATATGCACTGGTGGTCGGAAACAGTAATTACAGTAAGGAAATTGGTGTTCTGAAAAATCCAGTCAATGATGCTACCGACGTGGCAACTGAACTACGAAAATCAAATTTTGAAGTCCAGCTGGTAACCAACTGCACCTATGTTCAGTTGCGTGAGGCGATGCGGAAGTTTCATGAAAAACTGACTAATGGGCCGCGAGATCAAACGGTTGGGCTGTTTTATTATGCCGGACATGGAGTTCAATATCAGGACGAAAATTACCTGGTGCCTGTAGATGCCGACGTTAAATACGAAGACGACATCCTTCGGATGTGTTTCCCGGTACAACGAATGGTACTGGCCAACATGGAGCGTTCAAATTCCCGAATGAATATCGTGATATTGGATGCCTGCCGCAATAATCCGTTCCCTGCTACAACGCGCTCAGTCTCGGCGGGACTCGCGGAGATGAAGCGGGCCAGAGGATCCTTTATTGCTTATGCAACATCGCCTGGGTCAGTAGCATCAGACGGATCTGGTAGAAACGGACTTTATACCCAGGAACTAATCAAAGCTTTGCGCAAGCCAAATCTCACCATTGAGCAAGTGTTTAAGGATGTGCGCGTGAATGTGTTGAGACTATCGGGAGAGAAACAGTATACGTGGGATAGTTCAAATATTATTGGAGAATTTTACTTCAAGATCCAATAGATCCTGAATCAGATTGTATTTTAGATCTTTAATACCTGGCTGCGTTGCCCGTCGACCCCTGGGCCACCTTCCAGAACTTCTGTGAAACTCCTTAACAAATTAGATGAATTAAACTTATACGGATGAAAAAAATTACTTGTCTGGCTGGCTGCCTTTTGTTCAGTGTTTACTTCGTTATTGCCCAGGACGAAGGTGTGATTTCAAAGAGGGAAAGGATTGATAGGAGCAAGGGAATTTTTCTCGGGCTCGGTCCGTCGTTTACATTGGGCAAGAATATTGGAGATTACAGTGTCGGATTCAATATAGAGGCGGGGTTTCAAAAACGAGTAAACAGGGTTCTTTCAATCGGTCCTTCGTTGTCGTATCTCAATTTTAGCTACGATCCTGAAATTACAAATGCGGAAAGAGGCGCCTATTATGGTAATAGTGATATTCCTATCGACTGGTACAGCGATACATATGATTACTGGAGTGAAAAATATCCTACTACTGCCGGCCAGAAATACGATTATGCCTTTGTGCTTGCATTGGAGGGAGGCGATATAAGCCTGGTCTCACTTGCGTTAAACATTAAATTGAATTTTATTCCGATCACAGATAATACAAAGTTCTCAGTTTACGGATTTGCGAAACCGTTTGTAGCAATTGCTCAACGAAAAGCAGTAAGCGGTTCTGGGACACGTTTTGTTTGGGAATCGTATGAAGATCGTAAAAATACGTCCACTGAAACTGATGATGTGTTATATTACTATCAGGGTGATGAGACTTGGCATCCTGATGGCTATCAAGAAACTTGGGATGCAGAATCCTATCCAGTGCTTGCCAAGGAGAGCTCGTTTACGGGTGGTGTTTTCTTAGGACCTGGAATTGAAGTGATTCCCTCAAAACCTGTTTCATTTTATCTTCAGGCAGCGTTTGGCTATACATTTCCTGTCTCTTATGTGAGCACCAAGTCATATGACGATTCCATTACTTCGTACGTGAACGACGAGTTCCCGATGGTCAAGAAAGGATTTCCGTCTGTAAATTTACAATTCGGTGTATCATTTAATTTCTAGATTTCGTAATTTGAATGGTGTGGTTGGCTTATGAAAACAAAAAGTCTAACGTTATTTTTCTTTTGCGGGCTTGTCTATACTTCCGCTTTCGGCCAGTTCAAACTGTACGAGAAGGGGCACGATAACTATACAACTGGCAAATATAAAGATGCAATCTCGAGCTTCTCTCAATATTTAACCAAGGGTACTCGTGACAAGGCTTTGGATGTCGAAGTATTTTACCTGAGAGCCCTTTCATACTACAAAACCGGTGATTTCAAAAACGCCATACCCGACTTTGAAGAGACCATTTTGCTCGACCACGACAATAAGGGAAATATCTACTGGTTTATGGCGAAGTGCTATGAGCAGCTGGGAAATACAAGCGAAGGTCTTGCAGCATATAATAATGCGCTGAGAGAATTGCGCAGTAGCAATGAAGCCAAAGCAAAGTTGTATTATGATAGAAGTCAGCTTTACAAAAAGGCGGGACAGTATTCACAGGCTTATGCGGACCTGAAGCTGGGTACAGCACTTCATCCTGCCAACAAAGACATCAAAAACGAAATCGAAAGATTTGACAAACAAGGGCTGGTGGCTCACAATGCCACGAATAGCCCCCCCGTTGCAAATACCACAAAAAAGGAAGATGTTCCGGCTACAAAGGTAAATACCCAAAAGGATCCAAATGCGGATAAACCGAAGGCAACGCCACCGCCGGTTGTTGCCTCTGCTCGTGAAAATACGAAGCGAGAAACTAGCAATGAAGTGAAGAAAGATGTTGAACCGGGTGAAGGTCGTACAACGGAAGTAATAACGACCAGTACCACTGCGACACCAGCGGCAACTGTGGCGAATTCTTTGGCTGAGTTTTACAAGGACGAAAAACGTTTTGCGCTTGTAATAGGAAATTCAAATTATCCGAAATCCATTGGAGCGCTCAAAAATCCTGTCAACGATGCAACTGACTTCGCAAAAGAGTTGGAGTTGTCCAACTTTGATGTTCAGTTGCTGACAAATGCAACCTATGGACAAATGCGCGCAGCTATGCTTAAGTTTAAAGAGAAGGTTGATGCCAATGAGCGCGATAAGACGGTAGCTCTTTTTTATTTCGCTGGTCATGGACTTCAACACGAGGATGAAAATTACCTGGTGCCCGTAGATGCTATGATTGAATTTGAGGATGATATCGCGCGATACTGTTTTGCTGTCCAGCGAATGGTTTTGTCGAACATGGAGCGTTCAAATTCCAGGATGAACATCGTAATCCTTGATGCCTGTCGGAATAATCCGTTCCCGGCCCTTAGCAGGTCTGCTGGTGGACAGGGACTGGGTGAGATGAAACGTGCCAGAGGATCGTTTATGGCATTTGCAACAGCGCCGGGTTCGGTTGCTTCCGATGGGGTAGGACGGAATGGACTTTACACACAAGAACTGATTAAATCTGTGCGCAAACCGAATTTAACGATAGAGCAGGTATTCAAGGACGTGCGTGCAAACGTCCTTCGGCTTTCGGGCAACAAGCAAAACACGTGGGACAGCTCAAACATCATTGGGGAATTCTATTTCCGGTTTAATTAAGTTTGCATTTTCACCGCAAAGGCGCAAGGACGCTAAGAGTTGGTTCAGATTGATCGATCTGA
>JAEZBX010000089.1 GCA_023412765.1 Bacteroidota bacterium | reverse complement strand
TTTTCCAAGCATGTTTGTTCACTGGAAATACGGTTTTAAACCGTAAACGAATGACTTGAACTGTAAGAGCCGTATGACGGGAGACTGTCACGTACGGTTCTGTGAGAGCCTGCGGGTGAAACTCCTGCGGTGCTACTCGACATTAATCGTTATTAGTTAATCGTGGTGCGTAGTTCTTAGCGGCTTGCTCTCTGTGGGTTGTTAATCCCGATAGTCATCTGGCTTACTAAATACTCATCAGGGTACGAGAGCACATAACGGTGCGGTTCTCCCTTATACCCTATACCCTATACCCTATACCTTGTTCCCTCCAGCCAAGGAGCACACACTCTATTAACTAATAACTATTAACTAATAACTATTAGCTAATAACCAAACTACAGTGCTTTGATTTTAATATTCCTGAAATAAACAGGGGCGCCGTGATCCTGTAACGCGATCGAGCCGGTTTTGTATTTATTCCATCCTGGGTACTCAGGCCATTTGCTCTTCTTATATCGTTCCTCGAAATCAGGGCTTCCCTCTTCAAACTCAACCACTTTTTCGCCATTCAGCCAATGCTCAACATGCCCGTCGTTATAAATTATTTTAGCGGTATTCCATTCGCCAACCGGGTTTAATTTCTTAGTAGAAGGAGCAGCATACATGTCGTAATTGCTACCCGCCTTTTGTTCTTCTTTCAATGGGTCTCCCTTCCATCCATTATCATCCATAACCTGATATTCGGGTCCGGTATCAAACTCGTGCGAGTATTCAGGCTTTTCAACTACGTGATAATGGATACCGCTATTCCCACCGGGTGAAACTTTCCAATCCGCTACAAGCTCAAAATTTCCGTATTGCTTGATCGTGATCAGCGAGCCTCCAATATTTGCAGTCCCTTCAGTCAATCCCTGACCATCGCATTTAATGGCGCCATTTTCTACACTCCACAAAGGACCAATAGTATCATGGTTGTAACGTTTCCATCCATTCAGTGTGCTTCCATCGAATAATAATTCCCATCCTTCAGCTTGTTCTTCCGCTGTGAGAGAGTTCGGACCGGCAGCGGCAGCAACGTCGGTAGAATCCGATGAAGCTTCCTTTGTAGATTTTTGACACCCGATAGTAAATAGAACAGAAAGTCCCAATACCATCGCGAATAGTGAAGTTATTTCTTTACGCATAAGTAGAATTTGTAGTTAGTTAAATGTAACACCGGGAAAGTAAAACGCAAAATAATTCTTATGTGGATGGATGTCACGCAACAGACTTCTCCGTTACTGCACGCTTTTTTGTAGGTCGTTTGTGAATAGATCGAATTGTAGTCACTAATCCCCATATAACAAGAGCGAGGCCTCCAACGCCTACGAGAAATGCCACTATCTCAGCGCCATTACATGCAAGCGAGCAAGTTGCAGCAGCAACGCCGAAGGTGAGCACTATGGCTGCAAGTACAGCCAATACTGTAAGGGTTGTCTTTCCCAAACCAGTCATCGGTTTTGGCTCGTTGTTTAAGAATGCTTTCAGCTGCTGCTTGAATTCTCTTTTGTTAACGGATAAGTATTTGTTTTTTTCCTGTCCGAATAAAGTGGAGGGAAGCGTTATATAGACGACGGTTTCAACGTTATGAGCTCGTTGTAGTCCGACATCATAGTGATTGGCACCGTAAAGCATTACAATCGCGCCAGCAGTAAAAATTGATGCATCATAAATTTTCCGCTCAAGAAATCCAAAGGCGGGCGCTCCAGAGGCATAGTACTTCGTAGGATAAAAGGCCAACGCAGATGCAAGTATTGCCAGTGACGGAATCTTTATGTATTCAGGCACAGTCAAACCGGCATTGTAGAGTTCATTACCAAGAAAAAGACAGCCCACACAAGTCCCAGTTTTAACAAAAACGAGCAATGAAAGTGCCGCTATTTTGTTTTCTTTAGACCATCGCGATAGTGCTCTTGCTTCTTTCTTAAATAGGCTCAGCGCACCAATTCCCAATACCCCACCCAATAGCATCGCCGGCCAAATCGAAGTGTCATTCTTGAATTTTACAAATTCCGAATCAGATTCATAGTTGGTCGCTATGGGTGCCAATGCACTAATGCTAGCTAAATTCGGTTCTTGGTCTAAAGTCTCTTTTAGATTATAGGAGACCTTCTTCTTCTCTGCAGCATCCGATTCTAACGTAGGGATATATACAATCCGACCCTCGCCAGCGTCGTTTGTATTGCGTATGGGCTCTGCGGGTGTTGGTAACAGTACTTTTTCTGTATTGATACGCTGCGGCACTTTTGAAATCATGGGCTTTCGGCGCTCTTTGGCTTTTGCATGACGCATAGCAGTCTTGAACTCCAGTCGTTGCTTCTTTTCAAGGAGGTCGCAGTCCAGGCTAGCCAACCTTTTCGGAGAGACGGTAGGGCGCTGGCCAATGCATGCTGCAAGTATTATCAAAAGCAGAATGAATAAATAATTTTGCAAAGCATAAATGATTTGAATGCATAGAACTTTTTTAGAAAAGCAACGGAAATTTGCTGTCACACAACAGCCTGAAACGTCGACGCGAGGAGCGTAAGGATCAAACTAATTGAAATTAATCAATGGGTAACAAAGACACAAGAACCTATTGGATTTTTATTTTAAAGATAAGCCTGTAAGAATCATCTTCCGTAGACTTCATCGATTTGCTGGCGCAGATAGGTAAAGGCTGGAGCCGCCTGCTGATTTACATCATCCCATCGGCATTCGATCATAATTTTATCGCGGTAACCAATTTCCTTAAGTGCTGTAAAATAGGGTTTAAAATTTTCCTGCTGTACTCCCGGAGGTGTCCGTCCGTTTTTTTCAGCGACTTCGCAGTAAACCACATACCCCTTTGCCTTCCTTATGATTTCTGGCGATTCGTTTTCTTTGAGCATATGGTAAACGTCTACACAAAGTCGCAGATTTTTACTATCAACGGCCTTTACTATACTAAATGCTTCAGCCAGGGTATTTATGAAATTTGTTTCAGTGCTGTTCAGACTTTCCAGTGCTATGACGATATCATAATCACCTGCAAGCTTTGCAATTTTTTTTCCGATAGAAATAAATTGCTGCTTGGCTGTCGCTTGATCGAATCCTTCAGGAACACGTCTCGAACCCCCACTTCCCCAAATAATACGTTTGACATTTGCCTGACGGGCTCTCTTGAAAACTTCCTCCACATACTTAAGAACTGCTTGCTCATCAACGGCTGGCCCTACCACTTTTAGCTCTCCCGGAATAAAAATGTTAAACGCATATATCGGAACCTTGCTGTTGCTTATTCTCTTAAGATTATTCTGAAACTGATCTTCATTTATAGTTCTTGGCGATACCATCTTACCTACAGATTCCACAAGCCCGCGATACCCGATGCTATTTAAAAGGCTATCATTTTCAATACTTTGGACCACGCCGATTTCAGGTAATGAATTTTTTTTCTGTGCTTCAACGGTGAAGACGGCCAACAAAAGGAAGCTTAGTGCGAAAGTTTTCATTGGTCTAATGTAATTTATAATTCTAAAAATCCAACGATGATATTTATGAATTGCTTTAAGTGACTATACCTGCCATCCCAATTTTTGCCACAACTTCGTGGAAATATGTTCTCAGGGGGAATCCTGGAAATAGAGTTCCAAAATAAAATTAAAGGCTATCGCTTGGCTTTAATCTGGAATAGAAATTGAACATCGCTCGCTGAATCGATTCATTCCCATTAAGAGTCCGGTACTATCCATGTAGCGATAGGATGATCAATGTATTATTGATACACAGAGCAATGGTGCGTTGAAGTACATTGTGAGGGGACAACTGTCCCATAAAAATCAGAATAAAACAAGATATGAAATTAAGATTTAGGTTATTGAGCATTTTATGCGTTTTGTTAGTATTGATTGGAGTTTCCTGCGACGACGATGATGACAATGGAGGAAATGGCAATATCGACGACACTGATGTCACTCTTGATCTGGTAGCCGAAGGGTTGACATCACCGCTTGTAGTGGTTGAATCTCCCGACAATACGGGAAGAATTTTTATCGTTGATCAGGGTGGGCAGATTTATATCCATAAGGATGGCAGTATGGTATCCACGCCGTTCCTTGACATATCGGAACGGCTAGTCGCGCGCGAAAGTCCTCAGGACGAACGAGGATTACTAGGTCTAGCGTTTCATCCGGAGTTTGAGGGCAACGGGAGATTCTTTGTGTTTTATAGCGGTCCGTTAAGCCCTACTGGCCCATCTGGATGGGATCATGCGAATCACATTGCTGAGTTCTCTGTTACGCCTGGTGCGGACCAGGCTAATGATGCTTCCGAAAGTATTTTATTGTCAATTGATCACCCGCAGGCGAACCACAATGCGGGTATGCTCGCGTTTGGTCCAGACGGCTACCTCTATATTTCTGTAGGAGATGGAGGCGGAGCGAATGATACAGATGAGGGGCACGTGGAAGGTGGCAATGGACAGGATATTACCGAGAATTTGTTAGGAAGCATTTTACGAATAGATGTAGATAACACGGAGGACTATGGAATTCCGGCTGATAATCCGTTTGTGAGAATTGATGGATTCGATGAAATTTATGCCTTTGGCCTTCGCAATCCCTATCGATTTTCCTTTGACCCGGAGGGAAATATTATCGTTGCTGATGCGGGACAGGAGTTATACGAGGAAATAAATCTCGTACAAAAAGGAGGCAACTACGGCTGGAATATTAAGGAAGGTGCTCATTGCTTTGATCCCGACAATCCGGCGACAGCACCGGCCACATGCGCTACTGAAGATGCGTTTGGTAATCCATTATTGGATCCTGTCATTGAATTCAAAAATTCGCGCAGTTTTAGCGACGGGCTGGGCAATGTTTCGATCGGAGGATATGTGTATGAAGGTACCGCTGAACCGGACTTGAGCGGAAAATATATTTTTGGTGTGCTAACCCAATCGGATGGTGCGAACGGCGCCATATATACAGCCGACCGCGCCGGCTCCACTTGGAATTATGAAAAGCTTGTTATTGATAACACCAGCAACGGCGAAATTGGTGAGTTCGTATTGGGATTTGGCAAAGACAAAAGCGGGGAGGTGTATGTGCTTACGAATGGCGAATCTCCGAACTCGGGCAGAGTATATAAAATAAATGATTAATCTAATTCGTGTTGAAGTGTTGATGTGCTGACGTGTTGACGTAACCCCAACACTTCAACACTTCAACACTTTTACTATTTTAGCGCCAACTTAAATAAAACATGGCGACTAAATTATCTGAAGTTCGTTGGGGAATAATTGGAGCAGGCGATGTATGTGAAGTTAAGAGCGGGCCTGCAATGTATAAAGTGGCAAATAGTAAACTGGTTGCTGTGATGCGCCGGGATGGCAAGAAAGCAGAGGACTATGCGCGCCGTCACGGGGTGCAAAGATGGTATGAAGACGCCGACAAGTTGATAAATGACCCTGATGTAAATGCGATCTACATTGCTACACCACCCGGATCACATAGGGAATATACATTAAAAGCTGCTGGTGCGGGCAAACCTGTTTACGTTGAGAAACCCATGGCCCGAACACATCAGGAATGCCTTGACATGGTAGATGCATGTGAGCGTGCAGGTGTACCGTTGTTTACTGCCTATTATCGCCGAAGACTTCCAAACTTCTTAAAGATCCAGTCCCTGCTGAAGGATGGAGTTATTGGCGACGTTCGTTATGTAAACATCCAGCTTAATAAAACTTTGGAGCCAGACATCGTGTGGGCCAGCGGTAATTCAGATAATTGGAGGGTTGTACCAGAGATCTCGGGCGGTGGATATTTTTATGACCTCGCGGCGCATCAGCTTGATATGATGGATTTTCTTTTCGGACCCATTCAAAATGCTCAGGGAATCGCCGACAATCAAGCCAATCGTTACGAGGCGGAAGATATTGTTTTGGGAACGTTTAGTTTTGAAAACGGCATTGTAGGGCAGGGAACCTGGTGTTTTACGACTTCAAAAGTATCTGATCGGGAGGTAACAACCATTGTCGGAAGCAAAGGTCAGATCTCTTTTCCCTTTTTTGGTGATCATTCTGTAACTCTTCACTTGGAAGGCAGCGCAGCTGAAGTAATGAAATTTGACATACCAGTTAATATTCAACAACCTCTTATTCAGTCAATTGTTGACGAATTGAGGGGCTCCGGCCTATGCCCCAGTACTGGTGTCTCGGGCGCGCGCACAAATAAGATCATGGAAATCCTTGCTAGCGGGCGATAAGGGGCTAATGAAGTCTTCTCGTTAACCAGCTGAGCCGTTGCAATCCTTCTTCTGAATAAACATGAAGGTTAGATTGTCCCTATACGGACCTGCCTGGTAAAGATATTCGGATTCCGACCTTCTGCGTGATATCTGGAAGTCCAGGGCGTGAATTGAACTCATTCGTTTCTTATCCAAACTTTAATTGCATATCTTGAATACTGAATAGCTAAACCCTGGCAAGTCTGACTAAGCAATCGCTCTGCGTCTCTTTGATGCATCTGTTTGTTAGTGGGGCCGATAATTGCGGGATCGAAGTATGAAGTTGCCTTTCTTTATAATGACAATGTTTGTGGCCAGCCTCTCTTTTGGGCAATCTCTTCACGGACTTCGGAACAGGCTTAGAATTCTTGAAAAACCCCCTGAATTTAAGGCTGATACCACTGGTTTTTCTACTCTTCCAAGAACAGATTACGGTTGTGACAACAAGAACAAGAATCCATCGGACTATTATCATGTAGTTGACTTAAATAGCGACGGTAAGAACGATCTTGTTTATTCAGGACCTTGTAAGAACGCGGCACAAACTGCAATTTTTATCAATACCGGCAGGACTCTGAAAAAGATCTATGACAATTTGGGACGCGTCGTTTCAATCGACAAAGAGGGGAAAGAAGTTAAGATCAATATTTTCAAGGAAGCGTCTGGCTGTGATTTTTTTTCTCAGTTCACAGAAATTGTCATTAATGATAAATCGCAGATGAGACGCCATACTATTGTTTTCGGTGCGCAGACAAAGATCTCAGTAGCTGCGCGTCTGAGGGAAGATAAGGTTGTTGGAACAATGAGAACGACGCCTCAGGTTAATGATGTGGTCAAGCGTGATGCCTGCAATAATACTGTGAGAGGCAATCAACTAACGCGCATCCACGATTTTCGGGATATTGTTCAAATAAGTAAGTCAGGGCCTTGGTGGCTGGTATTATATCCAGAGACTGGAGATCGTGCATGGATCGGATGGATGAAATTGGAATAAGGAGTAAGGAATAAGGAATAAGGAATAAGGAATAAGGAGTAGGGATGAGGTCTCAAAGAGCGCACACTTATTCTCCTTCCTGCAGAAATCCTCAATCAGGTAAATAAAATTAATCATCCCGGATTGTTCACACGACAACCCCAAACCCAACTTGAACGTAAAGTCGAACATGAATATAACGTATGGCATCGCCACCACTGACGACGAGTTATCTCAGATATTGAATTTGCAACGCGCAAATCATTCGTCGTTATTGTCTGAATCACAGGCGAGCCAGGAGGGCTTTGTTACTGTAATGCATTCTTTCACATTATTGAAACAAATGAGCAAGGCTGCTCCACAAATCATAGCGAAGGATGGAGAAAGAGTAATTGGATATGGTTTGGTTATGCTGAGATCATTTGCAGATATGATAGCTGTTCTGCAACCGATGTTTGATAAACTTGCTTCAATTACCTATGGAAAAGGTGTTATCATAGACCATGAATTTTATGTGATGGGTCAGATCTGCATTGATAAAGATTATCGTGGCAAGGGTGTTTTCGATGCGCTGTATCGGAAGCATAAGGAGATCAATTCTAGCTCCTTTGAACTTTGTGTGACCTCCGTCTCCACACGAAACGGGCGGTCAATGCGCGCACATGAAAGAATTGGATTTGAAGTCGTTCACACGTTTCGTGACGCTGTTGACGAATGGTGCGTTCTTGCATGGCAAATTAGGCAAGGAAGCCAATCCATTAATGTTCAGGAAAATGCTTTACCTTAGGGTAAGCTTTATCCAATGGAACTAATATCTATCCTCACCTTCATTACCTGGAATGTTGACCCCGACATGTTTGTTATTCCATTTCTGAACCATCCGGTGAGGTGGTATGGTCTGTCGTGGGCACTTGCTTTTTTATTGAGTCAGCAGGTAATGTACTATATCTACAAACGAGAAGGCAGAGCACGTGAGGAAGTAGACACGCTGACTATCTATATGGTAATCGCTGCGATCGGTGGTGCCCGGCTCGGACACGTTTTATTTTATGAACCAGCTGATTTTTTCAGTCAACCGCTAAAAATATTTGCCATTTGGGAGGGAGGTCTTGCGAGTCACGGTGGGGCTATAGGCATTCTGATTGCGCTTTATTTCTTTGCAAGAAAGACTAATGTAAAATATTTATGGATCGTCGATCGCCTAGTAATCGTATCCGCGCTCAGCGGGTGCCTGATCCGTTTGGGTAATTTGATGAATTCAGAAATGATTGGACTCCCAACGTCACTACCATGGGGTTTTGTATTCACTCGAGTCGACAATATACCACGACATCCGGCCCAACTGTACGAAGCTATTTATTGTTTGTTCATTTTTATTTTCCTCTTCTGGTTGTATTATAAAAAGGGGAGGACGCTTAACAACGGAGTTCTCACGGGACTCTTCCTTATCATACTTTTCGGTTTACGTTTCGTAGATGAATTTTTCAAAATCAATCAAGAAGCATTCGAAGATGGTCTCTTGTTAAATATGGGACAGATCCTAAGTATACCTTTTGTGCTAATCGGAATAGTAATACTGATCAGGAGTATGAGAAATCCACCATCGGGTCGACTGAAAAATGTTACGGAGGCCGAGCATACGTAATATCTAGACCCATAAGAAGTTTCTGAAGTAATTCAAATCATGTTCACATCTGCTCACTGCCTGCGATAAAAGGTGACTGTTTGAAGTACTGCTCATCGTGCAGTTGATCGACCATGAATTCGGCGATATCACCTGCATTGATGGAAGTTCCAGGGCAGTCATACAAACTAACCTTAATATTTCCTGTAGCCTTTGAAAAATCGATCATTGGAACTCTCACCATAGTCCACTCAACATTGGATCTTGCAAGAATTGAATACGCATTTTGCCGATCTTGCTGTATATCTGGAAAGTTTGTTTTCATCCAGGTGGTGGCCGCTTCAGTCTGCACGCTCTTCCGATCCTGCGGCGTATCGATATTAAGCCCTGCTAGGAAAATGTAGCGGCGAATCTGGTGCACGTCCATTTGGTCGATGATATTAGTTGTCGCGCGCGCAGCGACGAGTGGTTCATTCTGTCGCTGTCCTATTGTGCTGATGACGGCCTGACAACCGTGAAGCAATTTGCTGATCGTTTTAATGTCAATAGCATCGCCATAGATGTATTCAATTAATGGAGACTTAACAATAGATCTTTCCGGGCTTCGGAGAAGAATCTGCAGTGGAATTTCTTGTTGAAGCAATTTCGCTATTACGTATTTGCCAGTCCGTCCGCTTCCACCCAGAATGGCTACTTTTGGTTTGTTGTTCATGTCTTTATAAGAATTTAAAATGGAAATCTCCTCCGCATCGTTTTTGAAGGGGAGTCTATGAATTGTTCGATCCTAAATTGTTATAAAGACTTTTTGATACTCGAAGATACGGGAAATAACTAATCCTACTTTGTCAAGTTGGATAAAGGAATAAGAAATAAGGAATAAGGAATAAGGTTAGGTATAGGGTATAGGGTATAGGGGGCATCGAATTGCTAGGATTTTTGATCGTGGGCACAGCCACTTTACAATAACTAGTCCGACTTTGTTAAGTTAGGAGAACTGTATGCCTTGAGGGGTAGCACGACCCATTCTTCCAGCTTTTGGATAGCAACCTAATTTTAGCTTTGGCCTGGTGGGGGATGTGCGCTGCGCCTGCCGAAGCTCGGCGGAGGCAGGGCTAAAATTCAGTTGCAAATCCAAAAGCGCAGCCATGCGGCTGCGGAGCCATGTCACGATCAGTTACTGTTGCGCTGGGCGACGAAGTGCAAAATTGTGCATCAAAAAGCGAGTAATACACCTTTCAAAGCACTTAATTGGAAGTTGACAAAGTAGGACTATTTCTTTTCTAACGTAAAAAAGTAGGACTGACTAATAAATCATACAATGGTGCCGAGGCTGGTCAGAAATGATCAGCTTTTTTTGTAGGTTGTCATACCTGGTCTTGAGATATGACGACATTCAGACTTTTATTTTGCCTGATGCTGGCGCCTTTTGTGGGCGCCACTCAGAATGAACTTCCCTGGAATGGAAAGAAATGCGCCGTGGTTCTGACTTATGATGACGCGCTAAATGTGCATCTTGATAATGTCATCCCGACACTAGATTCACTGGGATTTAAGGGAACATTTTACTTGTCAGGAAATTTTCCGGGATTTAGAAATCGAATAGATGACTGGCGAGCTGCGGGGAAGTCAGGTCACGAATTAGCCAATCACTCACTCTTTCACCCGTGTATTGGTAATACGCCTGGCAGGGAGTGGGTAAAGCCTGACTATGATTTAAGTACCTACACAACCCAAAGGCTGGTCGATGAATTGCGTATGACGAATACGTTGCTGGAATCTCTCGATGGTAAGCGTACGCGTACTTTCGCCTATCCCTGTGGTGATACCAAGGTTGGTGGCAATTTATACATAGAAAATATAAAGCAAGATTTTGTTTCCGCTCGCGGTACGGCCAAGGCTATGCCCAGGATTGATAAAATTGATTTATACAATGTTCCCGCTTACGGGATCAATGGTGAGACGGGCGATGAGCTGATCGCCCTGGTCAAGAAAGCCGTTGAGGATAAAGCGTTGTTGGTATTTTTGTTTCACGGCGTAGGAGGGGAGCATAATCTCAACGTTTCCCTCGAAGCCCATAATCAATTGGTTCAATACTTAAAGTCAAGAGAAAAGGAAATTTGGATTGTTCCATTCCTGGAGGCGACGGAATTTGTAAAGAAAAATAGTAAGCACTAGGTCACGAAGCCACAAGGCTTTACAATTTGCTCCAATATCCTTTGTGTCTTCGTGACTTGGTGGCTAAGATTCCAGTTACTTCTTTACAAATTCTACTCTTCGGTTCCTGGCTTTGTTTTCAGGGTTACTGTTGTCAGCGATTGGCTTGGTTGATCCATATCCTTTGGTGGATAGTCGTGCTGCATCGATTCCCATGTTCACCAATTGCTGCTTCACAGTTTCAGCGCGACTCTGAGATAATTTATTGTTCAATTCAGCGGAGCCATCGCTATCAGTATGCCCACCAATTTCGAATTTCAGGTGGCTGTTTTTGTCTTTCTTTTTCCTGTCATCGTGCCCTTAGTTTGCCATACTGATGCCCCGTTTGACCCGTCATCTAGCCCCATTTGATCCGATCATCCTGAGCCGTTTTGATCCTATCACCCTCACCTCTTCGAGTGCGCCATCCTGCCCCTTTTATCCCGTCATCCTGAGTGTTGGTGGCAATCACGTGCTTAGATTGCAATCGAGAGAAGACAGCAACACTTTGATCC
>JAEZBX010000074.1 GCA_023412765.1 Bacteroidota bacterium | reverse complement strand
TATGCGTCGGATGGCGATTATTTTTCAAAGCCCAATGCGGAAGATGTTTTCGAAAAGGTCTACGCACTGATGTCAGAATCCGATCCTGTGAAATTTCCTTCTTTGTAATAAGTGAAGTGCTAGATGGCGCTAAAAAATAAGGAAAGAAAAAGCAATCAGATCTCTTCGAGTCGGAATTCGGGCGTCTCGACCGTGTTACTGATGTTGAGCGCACGATCATAAACGGTTATACGCAGCTTTAATGTCTTTATGCTGAATGTTTCCAAAAATCCTGAGCTAACCATCGAGTAATTAATTACTCCTTCCAGAGCGCGTTCTTTATCAGTCAGCTTTGGAAAACGGCCGTCGTAGGTCTCGCAAAATTGCTCCCGGAAATCATATTCAGTAAAGGTGCCATCGTTATTCTTCACCAGGAATTCTACAATGAAATTATACTGAAAGGGGTTTGAGCGAATATAAAAGTAGTCGACCACTGCGAAGTAATACTCCTCCGGGTTTCCAATCCTCACTAATTTATCTACAATCTTTGATTCATCTTTTATCAGGTAGGCATCTTCTCTAAAAATGAATACTGTATCCGGGTTAAGATTTTCATTGAGATACGATTCGTCGTTTAGAAAACAATCGTACGGCTTCGTAAAGGGAGGTAGATCGAATCCTTCGTTCCTGCTTTGAAGAGTGAGTAATTCAGCAACCTGTTTATCGGGCTCGATATAATAGGATGCATATCTTGGAGTAGCTAAGGTGCTCTCATACCGGTACCCGGCAAAACTTGGGATCCTTATCCCGGGGATAGGATAAAGTTGTCCATTGTCATTCGCGAAAAACTCAATTTCATGATAAGGGCTTTGACTGTCGTCCGGAGCACTGGCAGAAAGTCCAAGATCGCCGTCACCATCCTTAAAGGAAATGGAGACGATCAAAGAGTCCAGTCCATTGGGAGCTTTTTGAAAGGATATACCTTCGTATTTGATACTTGGTGTATTATTGAACTCTGGGGGATTAAAGCAAGCGCTGAATAATGCCAGGGAAATAACAAACAAAAAGGCGCTCCTTACCGGTTTCATCTCTAACTTTGAAATTGTCAAGTTAACTAAACACTTGGAAACTTTTAAAAGTTTTGGTTCGAAAATATACAGTGTAAACGAAGTTTCCTTTCAGGAAATTGCATTGGAAGTCTTTCGCTATCAGGCTTTTTTTAATCCTATATACAAAGCCTTTATTGAAAACCTTGGCGTTTCTGTCCAGAGCATTAATTCTCTAAATGATATTCCTTTCTTACCGATTTCTTTTTTCAGGTCGCATGCGGTAAAAACGGGCGAGTGGCGTGAAGATGTTGTTTTTGAAAGCAGCGGGACTACAGGGAGTATTCCCAGCCGGCATTTTGTCGCAGATTTTGCCTTTTACGAAAAGCACTCCCAAACCTGTTTTGAGCATTTTTTTGGCCCCCTTGACCAGTTCCATTTCTTTGCCTTGTTGCCCTCATACCTCGAACGCAAACATTCCTCGCTCGTGGCGATGATGGATTTTTTTATACGCCAGAGCGGCTCGCCTTATTCCGGGTTTTACCGGTACGACTATGAAGTTTTGTCTGCCAAACTTAAGCAGGTTAAGAATGATAGCCGGAGATGCATATTGTGGGGAGTCTCTTTTGCGTTGTTGGATTTAGCCGAGCGATACCCCCAGGATCTGGGTCATTGCATGGTGTTTGAAACCGGCGGAATGAAGGGAAGGCGACGGGAAATTACCCGAAATGAGATGCATGAGAGACTTAAAGCAGGAATTAACGTTAAGTCGTTGTTTTCGGAATATGGAATGACAGAATTGCTCTCCCAAGCGTATTCCATGAATGGGACCAATCGGTTTTTTTGCCCTCCGTGGATGCGTATAATTGGGCGAGACATCACAGATCCGTTCAGAAAGGGGTTACTATCTGAAAACGTGGGGATTAATGTCATTGACTTGGCAAATTGGCAAACAATGTCCTTTATCGAGATCGAAGATCTTGGAAAAGTCTACAGCGACGGGTCATTTGAAGTGCTAGGCCGGCTCGATAATGCCGATTTAAGGGGATGTAACCTGATGATCGACTGAATTTGGCAAAGGGACCAGTGGTTGGCCCTCGATTTGTTTTAATGAGAAAGAATTATATTTTTGTTAGACCCAAAGTTATTATAATGAAAAAAATTGTTGCTTTTCTTGCCTTGGCGGCCCTCATCTCGGCATGCAGCCAGTATACTTGCCCCACGTACGCTAAAAAGGCTCCAAAGACCGGTTCAGAACAACGAATCTAATTTGGTCTCTCTGGGTCCGCGCAGGTAGCCTAGAAACTTGCGAGTGAAATTCCGATTGTAAGGGTGCTGAAGTCGTTTTTAACCGATGGTTGAGCCGAAATAATGTCGCTCAAGCCCTTACCTTCCTCAAACAGAGGTGTTAAGTTATAGTAACCGAATAAGCTAAGATTCCCAACACCTATTCTTGCAGTCAGGCCGTAACGGATTTTTGTGAGGTTAAAATCTTCCTTATTCTTCAGTTTTTTAAGCTCGCTGTCGTCCTTATATTTAATTTTCGTAAAGGAATCGTACATATAACCGATTCTTCCCCCTACCGAAATTTTAAAACTTCTCGCCGGATCGTCAGGTTTTGTGCTATACCGGATCTCCAACGGCACATCGATATAATTAGTAATCAGCTGCGATTTCTTAACGCCGGGAAGGCCGGTGTCATTAGGCGTTAACATTACGATGCTCTCCGGGTCATTTGGGTCATAACCTAAGGTACTTTCGTTTCCGAACTTAAACCTTTCAAGGCTTAACCCTATACCGGGTACAAAACTGAAGCTGGAGTTTAGAATTCTAAAATCGTATTGATAGTAAAGATTTACGGTTCGGGATCCAAAAAATCCCAGGCTGAATTGGTCAGGTGCGCTCATGTCGCGGTTGAAACCGAATTCAAGCGCAAAGGTGCCCGGAATATCTGGCCTTCGGGACATCTTTTTTGGTGTCTCGGTCTGAGCAAAGGCAGCTAACGAAAATATCGTAAGAAAAATGAGTGATGGAATTTTATATCTCATGCCAATCGTTTGATTCTAAGAAGGTCCAAAATTAGCCTTTTTGGTGGCAGGGCCAAATCGTTTTGTTTTGCTGAGTTGATTTATTCTTTACATTTGCAGTCCAAAATTTTCAGGTTAGCTGGGCCTGTAGCTTAACTGAATAAAGCATCTGACTACGGATCAGAAGACTCGGGGTTTGAATCCCTGCAGGCTCACTTTATAGATCCTGTTGACTATTGCTCGACAGGATCTTTTTTTTACCACGGTGCAAAAAGCATCGGGGATCACGAGGGCCCGCGCGCATGGTTGCGCGGACGAGTAATCCCTTCAGGCTCTCACTTTATAGATCCTGTTGAACTTAGTTCGACAGAACACAGAGGAATAGGGAATAAGGTGCTTACTTCGCGACCGGATCCTTATTCCTAACTCCTTATTCCTTATTCCTTATCCCTAATTTGTCCTCATACGTTGCGAACAAAGTTCTACTACTTACTACTTACTACTCACTACTTACCACTCACTCTCACTCTCCCCCTGATGTTCCATCCCAGATTAAAGTTGTACCAGTTTCAAAATAACGCTCAATTTTTTCGCTTAGTGTCGCTTAGCCCTGGGGTGGTATCCTCATTCTCTACACGGCTAGTCGTGCGAATTCACTGAACTTTTCACCGAAAGCAACTCCAATTGCGCCTTGCAGTAGGGATATGTTAAATACGCGTCAATAAATGGGAAATTTGCGTTAAGCTCTGGCAAATGGATCGGCAATCATTGCACCACAAACAAAATGAATTTAAAAAATGAAAACTCTTGTTATGAAAAACAAATTGTGGTTAGCTGGTATTATTCTAAGCGGCTTCATGTTCACGCAATGTCAGCAGGAAGAAGATCAAGTCATTCCTCATGATCATGAACAACATGAACATCATGAAGGAGAACATGTAAAGATCAGATCTGTGCCCACCAAGGATGTACCGGACATGAAATTTCCTGAACCTGAAGAAACAGCCTCGCCAGTTATTGATGAGAGGCACGTAAGCGAATCTGCCCGAATCTTCCCACCTTCAGACAGCACTGACAGCGACAATGGAAATGCCAGAACACAGGCTTTAAAAAATGTGGGCTTTGATAGCCCGGCTGCCATATTCCTGATACCGGATCATGCGAAATATACTTTTGCTACTGCGCCTTTTTACATTCAGGCGGTCGACAATGTCTGGTTCCATGTAAAGGAGAATAATAGTACTAACTATAATCCGAGTTTCAGAAGTAACTATGGCCATTATCATCTAGGCTATCAAAATTTTAATCCAGTTTTTGATATGGCCAATGGAAATGTTTGGAAAATCGTGAATGGACAGGGTATACCTGTAACACCACTCGTGGAACCTAGAACCGTATCCAGCCATTTCGGTGATCAATGGATTAAAATATACGCTTACGATTATAATAACGATCACATCCCATTCGAGTTTTGGGGTATCAAAGTGATCTCTGGGCCAATACAGGTTTGGATGCAGAAACTGGATGGAAGCTGGAGTAAATGGTCTAGTTTAGGAGAAGCCACCTGGTCATTCGATTATGCCCGAGATGTAAAACAGATCCTGATCTCAGGTGTTAATGATGATTCATTTACTTTCGATAACATAAAAGTAAAAATGCCTTAAGCGAAATAATCAAGCCTGACCACGATCATTGCAAGTACTGACATCGTTCTGGTAATTTATCAGAACGATGTTACCACTACTTACTACTTACTACTTACTATTTACTACTTACTACTTACTACTTACTATTTACTACTATCCGAAGAATTAGCTTAGTCCTCAACCGTCTCATCCAACGGCATGTTAAGTTTCTTGTACATTTCCCGTCGAGCAGTCTTATCCTTTTGAAGTATTTCAAGCGCATATTCTGCAACGGGCTTGGCGTATTCGCGAGGCACCACTACAACGCCATCGCCATCCGCTACCACTACATCTCCAGCGCGGACCAACACTCCTCCCACCGTGACAGGTTTGTTGACTGATTCGATTTCGTTTCGACCAGGGCGAATGCCCCTTCCACGATGCATCGGGTCCATGTAGACGGGAATTTGTTGTTTGATTATCTCATCTGTGTCACGAACCCCACCATTTGAGACAATTCCGCGAGCACCCTTTTGCAGATATGTAAGCGAGTTGTTAGATCCAATTGAACCAGTGTCTCCATCCCCGGAGAAATCAATGACAACCACAGACCCGGGTTTGATGAACTCAACAAATGGTTCAGTTGATAATGTTCCATACCAATTACCTTCCCATTTTTGAAACTCCTCCTTCGACATTGGATTTTTTATCACTTTGTTTGTCGGCACATAGCGTGCAGTTATGGCGATGCCGCGAAAAATGTGTTTCATATTGTCTGTATCTTTCCACAGTGCCGTGATTCGCTGATCCATAAGACCCGCGTCGCGGAGGCCGACCATATCCAGTCCGTCAGAAACATCAGCGACCCTTAACGTCGCATAGAGTTTCAAAATTTCTTCGTCCGAAAGCTTTTCCTGAGCGAAGGTGTTGGTGCAAATAAATCCAACAAAGGCAAAAATGATAATAGTGCTTTTCATAGTGGTGTAGTTATTTTCCAAAATATACTTGCCGATTGACTTTCAGCACATCATTACTAGTAAAGGACCAGACGCAGAAAAATGTTTTCAATATTCTTCCGATATTGGAATGACGATCCCTTCATCGACTTCTAACAGCGGTGAAGGTTAAATATGTTGAATCAAACAGAGGAATCGAGACGAGTTTTTTTGAAAAAAGCGATGAGTGCTACGCTTATCGCTACTACTCATCCCGAAGTTTTGGAAACGTCAGATCTGATCGGAACTATACAGAAACAGAACCCTATGAAAACTGAAAAGAAATTAGCGCTTCTACAAATAGATTCCGTCCTGGGTGATATCAATGCCAATCTTGAAAAAATATCTTCGATGGTTCATAGTATTGAAGATAAAGAAGTAAGGATGGCTGTTTTTTGCGAATACGGAACTACCGGTTATTCTCTTGATTTGAACTCAGTCGCCGAAGATATCCCCGGCAAAACAGTTTCGTTTCTCGAGAAACTGGCTCATAAAAAGAACATTTGGATCAGCGGTGGAATGATGGAAAAGGGCGACAACAATAGGCCATTCAATACTTCCATCATGATTTCACCGACAAAAGGACTGGTAGCAAAGTATCGAAAAGTGCATCCTTTCAGCTTCGAAAAGAATGAGATTAGTTATGGTGATAAGGAGGTAATCGTAGATACCGAACTTGGTAAGGTGGGCATGACCATTTGCTATGATTTCATATTTCCGGAATACATTCGGGGTCTAGCGCTGAAAGGAGCGCAGATAATACTCAATTCTACATTTTGGTTCGCAGATGAAATTAGCGGACCGGCAGGTTGGAGTCCGGAACAGTCAAAAGCATTGGCAATGACAAGGGCGCTGGAGAACAATGTTTTTGTTGGGATGGCCTGCCGCACAGGATTAGAAAAAAAACTCTGGGGCTTTGGACATTCCGTCATTGTAGGACCACAAGGTAAAATCCTTGCAGAAGCTGATAGGAAAGAAAAAATTATTGTGGCACCTATAGATTTGGAAGTGAGAAATACATGGGGCAACTATGCTACCTATATGGCTGATCGGCGGCTCGACCTTTATGATCGTTTACTTGATTTCTAAC
>JAEZBX010000058.1 GCA_023412765.1 Bacteroidota bacterium | reverse complement strand
TACTAGTTATTGTGAAGTGGCTTTGCGCTCGACCAAATATCGTAGCAATGCGCCTTATACCCTATACCCTATACCTCACCTTATTCCTTATTCCCTATTCCTTTTGTCCAACTTGACAAAGTAGGATTAACCTATTCAATTGAACCTCGAGCCTATTAACAAATAACAATTAACTAGACCTGTATTTCATCGCACAGCTTTGGCGGTCGCACTCGGATAACGTATAACGATAACGGTCAGACCAAATCAAACAAAGACCTCACCCCCGGATACCTCCTCGTTGTAAAACCTTCCCCATACTTAGCGCCGATGGCGTAACCCCAATCGATAGCGCGCGCCTCCAGCATTTTGACAAACCCGGGATTGGACACAAACGTCTCCGGTTCCTCGCTTGATGGATCGAAGAATTGGGACTTAAATGCGGCTATGGCCTGCATTTTAGTTTGCCAGTAATCGCTGATGTCAACGATGAAATCTGGTTCGATATACAAGCTTTGAATATAATGGTATACTGCGGACGGTCGCCAGGGTTGTTGTTTCTTGCCAGATTCGTCGACAGTTTCGATCCTGACCAAACCTGAAAGAAAACACGCATCGTACGCGAGTGATGCACCCTTGCCGTGATCGACATGACGGTCGTAAACTGCATTTGCCAAAACGATCGAAGGCTGATATTTCCGCACGGCGCGGACGACGGCTAGCTGGTGCGTTGGATCGTTTTGAAAGAACCCATCCTTTAGTCCGAGGTTTTCTCTAACAGATACACCCAATATTTTTGCAGAAGCGGCTGCCTCTTTTTCACGAATCTCCACTGTGCCACGCGTGCCTAACTCCCCTTGGGTCAGGTCAACAATTCCAACGCTATGGCCAAGCGCAACATGTCTTGCAATAGTGCCTGCACAACTAATCTCTGCGTCGTCGGGGTGGGCGGCAATGACTAGAATATCTAATTTCATTCTTCGCAGTAAGATGTTAGTTTAAAGTTCAAAGTTTTAGGTTTAAAGTTATACACAGATGCAAGTGCGCAGGTATTGTCAAGGAGCTCAACTTTAAACTTTAAACTTTAAACTTTAAACTCTTAACTAAGTGTGTCAATCGTGATTTTCTCGTCCATCTCCCTCGCTGCCAAAAACTTCTCTGCATCCAACGCTCCCATACAACCTGTTCCAGCGGCGGTGATAGCCTGGCGGTAAACTTTGTCGGCGGCATCGCCTACAGCAAATACCCCTTCGACATTTGTTCTTGTTGAGCCGGGAATTACCTTGATGTATCCGGTCTCATCCATATCGAGATAATCCTTGAAGATGGCAGTATTTGGTTGATGTCCTATTGCCAAAAAGAATCCCTGGATGGGTATAATATTCTTCTCTCCGGTTTTATTGTTTATAACGCGAACTCCGGTTACACCTGAATCGTCGCCAAGAATTTCTTCTGTTTCGGTATTCCAGTGAATCTGAATATTCGGTGTCTTGAATACGCGTTGCTGCATAATTTTTGACGCCCGCATTTCGTCTCTCCTGACAATCAAATGAACTTTGTTAACAAGATTAGCCAGATAGGTAGATTCCTCTGCTGCAGAATCGCCAGCGCCCACTACAGCCACATCCTTGCCTCTATAAAAGAAGCCATCGCATACTGCGCAGGCAGAAACCCCTTTGTTATTAAATGTTTCCTCTGAGGGAATACCGAGGTATTTGGCGGTCGCGCCGGTAGCAATGATCACTGCACGAGCTGTAATTTCTTCAGTCCCGTCGATAGTAACTTTCAAAGGATATCCGGAAAAGTCGACTGATGTCGCCATACCATAATTTACTTTTGTACCGAACCGCTCTGCTTGCTTCTGAAGGTCGATCATCATTTCGGGTCCGTTGATACCATTGGGGTACCCGGGAAAGTTTTCAACATCGTTGGTGGTGGTTAACTGTCCGCCCGGCTGTGCTCCCGTATAAAGAACAGGTTTGAGACCTGCGCGGGCTGCATAAATCGCTGCGGTATACCCGGCTGGCCCTGAGCCGATAATTAGGACTTTCACATCTTGTTTTGCCATGGAAATGCTTTTGTTGTTTAAACAAAATAAAGGGTCTCGGAATTCGAGACCCTTAAAATCTTATAAATTTTTCACGATAAAATTAACCGAGGTATGGCTTTAAAGCTTTGCTTCTCGAAGTGTGACGTAACCGTCTGATTGCCTTTTCTTTAATCTGTCTAACGCGTTCGCGTGTCAGATTGAACTTCTCGCCTATTTCTTCCAGAGTCATGGAATGTTCACCGTTCAGTCCGAAATAGAGCGTAATAACATCTGCCTCGCGCTGCGTAAGTGTTGAAAGCGCCCGCTGAACTTCTCTTCTGAGAGAGTCATTCATCAAACCCGAATCCGGCGTTTCTTCACTATCGTTTTCCAGGACGTCGAGCAAGCTGTTTTCTTCACCTTGAACGAAGGGTGCATCCATTGATACGTGGCGCCCAGAAATCTTCATGGTATCTACTACTTCAGCAGTGGTGACATCGAGAACTTCCGCTAATTCCTCAGGCGATGGCTCGCGCTCAAATTTTTGTTCCAGTTCTGAAAAAGTCTTCGAGATCTTGTTTAACGATCCCACACGATTCAGCGGCAAACGAACGATCCTTGATTGCTCCGCCAGCGCTTGAAGTATGGATTGACGAATCCACCACACTGCGTACGAAATGAATTTGAATCCTCTGGTTTCATCAAAACGTTGCGCGGCTTTGATGAGTCCAAGGTTTCCTTCGTTGATCAAATCTCCTAATGAAAGTCCTTGATTTTGGTATTGTTTAGCAACGGATACGACGAAGCGCAGATTAGCTTTAGTCAGTTTTTCCAATGCTATCTGATCACCTTCTTTAATCCGTTTCGCGAGCTCAACCTCTTCATCCGGTGTAAGAAGGTCAACCTTTCCAATCTCCTGTAGGTATTTATCGAGGGATTGGCTTTCGCGGTTGGTAATTTGTTTACTGATCTTTAGCTGTCTCATTCTCTAAAAAAATAGCGTTCGTTTACCGTAACAATATACTGTCTAAATATAGTTCTGTCAATTAAAGCTCATAACGATTATTCTGCGGGAGTTGTTTCTTTTTTTGGAGGCCTCGGCAAGAGCACCTTTCTTGATAGACGATACTTACCGGTCTTTTTGTCTATTTCAATCAACTTTACTTTTACCTCCTCACCTACTTCAAGAACTCCTTCCATGGATTCCAGTCGATCCCATTTGATTTCCGAAATGTGGAGCAAACCATCTTTGCCGGGCATAAATTCAACGAACGCTCCGAATGGCATAATCGATTTAACTTTTCCATCGTAAACTTCACCGACTTCAGGGATAGCGACGATCCCCTTGATCCGTTTAACCGCAGCTTCCATCACACTCTTATTGCTTGCAAACACGTTGACAACACCCTTGTTAGCAACTTCTTCAATTACAACGGTCGCGCCAGTAGTATTCTGGATGTCCTGTACAACTTTTCCACCAGGACCAATTACCGCCCCAATCATTTCTTTCTCAATGATGATTGTTTCAGCGCGCGGTGTCTGTGGCTTCAGATCCGGACGAGGTTCAGAAATAGTTTTCTTCATCTCGTTAAGGATATGCGTTCTTCCTTCCTTAGCCTGAAGAAGTGCTTCCTTCAACACGTCATAAGTAAGGCCATCAACTTTTAAATCCATTTGACAAGCTGTAATTCCCTTCTCGGTGCCGGTAACTTTGAAGTCCATGTCACCCAGGTGATCTTCATCTCCCAGAATATCAGAAAGGATTGCATATTTACCCGTCTGGCTATCAGAAATCATACCCATGGCGATTCCTGAAACAAGACCCTTTACCGGAACCCCTGCATCCATCAACGCAAGCGATCCAGCACAAACAGTTGCCATTGAGGAAGATCCGTTCGACTCAAGAATATCGGAAACTACGCGGATGGTGTACGGATTTTTTTCATCGGGTGGAAGCACTTGTTTCAAAGCGCGCCACGCCAAATTGCCGTGACCAACTTCTCTTCTACCAGGACCTCTATTGGGTTTCACTTCACCTGTCGAAAAACCAGGGAAGTTATAATGCAATATGAACTTGCTCGAACCTTCAATCATAGCTCCATCTATGAGTTGCTCATCGAGCTTGGTACCCAGCGTGACCGTAGTCAGTGACTGAGTTTCACCGCGGGTAAAAATAGCAGAGCCGTGAGGTGAAGGTAAATAATCAACCTCACTCCATATCGTTCTGATTTCCGTGGTTTTACGGCCGTCCAACCGAACACTTTCATTAAGTACTAAATCCCGAGATGCCTTCTTTTGAATATCGTGATAATAGCGTTTAGCCAGATCTTTATTAACGGTTGTGTCCTCAGGCAAGGCATCCAGATATTCATCAATTATTTTAGAGAATGCTTCCGACCTTGCATTCTTGCTCTTGTTGAGGAGTCGAGCCGCTGCGTATACTTTGTCGTACATGGTTTTCCAGAGCTCTTCCCGCAACGCTTCATCATTTTCTTCATGATTGTACGTGCGCTTCTCTGTCCTTCCTACGGCCTCAGCAAGTTCCAACTGTAGTTGGCACTGAACTTTTATAGCCTCGTGTGCAAGCTTCAGGGCTTCTAGCATATCGTCTTCCGAAACTTCCTTTGCTTCGCCTTCTACCATCAGGATGTTGTCGATTGAGGCAGCAACGATCAGGTCAAGATCGGCCCGTTTTTTTTCTTCCATCGTTGGATTGATGACATACTTTCCATCTACCCGAGCAACGCGAACTTCTGAAATCGGCCCCTGAAAAGGAATATCAGAAACTGCCAGTGCTGATGAAGCGGCGAACGCGGCTAATGAGTCCGGCAATGCATTTTCATCGCCGGAAATCAGATATATCATTACTTGGGTATCAGCATGGTAATCGCTTGGGAATAAAGGACGTAGTGCTCTGTCTACGAGACGGCTTATCAGAACTTCATAATCTGAAAGCTTGCTTTCCCGTTTCAAAAATCCGCCCGGTACCTTTCCGGTGGATGCAAATTTTTCCTGGTAATCGACCGAAAGTGGGAGAAAGTCGGTACCGGGTTTTGCCTCTTCTGCCGAGACAACCGTAGCCAACAACATGGTATTGCCCATGCGCAGCACGACTGAGCCGTCGGCCAGCCTGGCTAACTTACCAGTTTCAATAGTGATTTCGCGACCATCGGGCAGCTTACAAGTTTTAGTAATTGGAGTAGGTTTCATAATGTAGAATGCGTGAATTTAAGGTGAGGGGCATCTGAGGTCTCACCCTGTGTTTATGTTATGTTGAAAATGCAAAAAGGGAACCTTTGTTCGGGTTCCCTTTGGGGAATGCTATATAATTTACTTTCTGAGGTCAAGGTCGGCCAGAACAGCCCTGTATCTTTCAATGTCGGTATTCTGCAGGTAATTTAGCAGTTTTTTACGCTTCCCTACCAGCTTCATAAGACCTTGTTGAGTTGAAAAATCCTTCTTATTTGCCTTTAGGTGCTGCGTCAGGTGATTTATCCGGTGCGTAAAAAGCGCAATCTGCGACTCAGCAGATCCAGTTTCTTGTTTTTTCTTCCCAAATCCGTGCTTTGCGAACAGATCTTGCTTAATTTCGGTAGTCAAGTACATCTCGAACTTTGTTTTTCTTTTATTTCAGGGGGCAAAGGTACGCCAGAAACGGCCTAATTTCCAAGAATTTATAAATTTCATTTTCACTAAGCCAGCCGAGGTCGATGTTGTTGTCGCTTATTGACAAACCATTGTTTTGCTTTGTCTATCACAACCCTATAGAAATCAGCGTCAAACAGGCGGGCATCAACCCGGGCTTGTCGGAGGAAAACTAGTCCTATGATCAACAAGATGACATCAGCCGCCCACACTCCCATCATGGGACTCACGGTATCCTGCTTAGCCAGCTTTTCACCCTGCATTGTAATTACATAATACACAATAAAGAAAAATATAGATACCAGGAAGGGAACACCGAGGCCACCTTTTTTTATAATCGCTCCCAGTGGCGCACCAATAAGGAACATGGCTATACAGGCAAAGGAGTTGGCCAGGATTTTATGCCATTGGATATCAAAAATGTCGCGCTCCTTCTCATAATTATCAATGCTAAGATTAGCATTCATCACCTGACTTTTTATCTGTCTTGCAGAGTTAGCAGCTCCCTGAACAATATCCCGCGTTAGGGCACTATTTAAAATGCTGTCATATTTTATCCTTAACAACGAATCATTCCTCACCGGTTTTTGAGCTAGCACCTTTGCTGTCGCGGCCGGTTTTGCTGGTTTGCTCTTGGTTACGACGTCAGGTTTGGTCTTCGTTATCACCTTTGGACTTGGCTTAGGAGTCAGCGCCTTGGCGACCGAATCGGATGCCGAAGACTTTGCCAATGATTTCGCTTTGATACTATCATTCCTGAGCCGGTCTTTGTATGGCAATCGCGATAGCGAATCGCGTAAAAGTTTTTGACGATAAACCCGTTCCGGCATTATCAACGTGTCCTTCTTCATGAAATAGTTAAAGTATGTCGGCTTGTAGAGATAATGATTCAAGCGCTGATACATTATCTGGTTGTCGATTGAATCCATATCCATGTCCAATTCTGCAAGGTTGCGCATAATGCGATTACCTTGAAACCATTTCTTGTCCGTTGTTTGCAACTGGAACGACGATAAGTCGAACACTACCTGCATCTTCGCGAACTTCGTCTTGGTTAAATTTTCACCTTCGCTTTTTTTCCCGCCCAATATTGGATCTTGTTTCATGTTTTCGGAATAATCGTAGCCATTGAAAAGTTCAAATTTCAGATAACGTTCATTCAGTATGGTATACATTCGTCCTGAGTCAGCGATAATCACTTTCTTGTTGCCGTCATTCTCACGGTGATCGTACACAATCACACCCTTCAAAGCCGACTCATCATCCGGAAATTTTTGATCGACCTTAATACTCATGTCATCGATACCGTTGTAAAACGCACCTTCGCGTAAATCCAGCGCCGGCTTTTTCTGTTTGATATCGTATAGTAGACTGTAGGCCTCCAGCGCAGCCTTAGGAACAAGATTGTTATTCGCGTAAAAGGCGATACCCGTCAAAATCAAAACGAAAAAAAATATAGGTCGGAGGATTCTGACCAATGAGATTCCTGAACTTTTTATTGCTGTCAACTCAAAGTGCTCACCAAGGTTTCCGAAAGCAATCAAAGATGAAAGCAACACAGCCAACGGCATAGCCGTGGGTACAGTAAAAATTGCGAAATAGAAAAATAGCTCTGCGAGTATCAATGGTTCGAGTCCCTTACCAATGATGTCATCGAAATATTTGAGCATGTTTATGTTAAGCAGAATAAATACCACCACAAAGAATGTGATCAGGAAAGGTCCGATGAAGGCGTCAAGAACAAGTTTGTCGATTTTCTTCATGTGGGGGTGTTGACGTGTTGGGGTGTTGGGGTTGTGTTTAAGTGTTTAAGTGTTTAGGTGTTTAAGTGTTTAGGTGTTTAAGTGGCGCAAAAATAAAGCCAATGGATGAAATGGTTAAGAATGGTTAGTAAAAAATCTGAGGAGTTAACCGCCGACGGTTTTGCGCAGCATTTCGATGAGGCCATCCCAAAGCGAATGGAGTTCTCTGAGGTCATCAAAATCAGAGTAGTCAATAATTTTCAAGTAGGTTGACTGCGTGAGTTCATTAAAATCGAGACGCAACTCGAAGTAAGATGGATCTGCTTCATCTTCCTTGTTCTCCGGTAAGAACTCGAAGCGAACAAAATGATTTGTGCGGTATGCAACCAGCTTGGCGCGATGCTCCTCGTTATCCCAGTAAAATGTGAATGATTTATCGTTGTTGTTAATTGTGACATCATCAGCAAACCATTCAGCCAATCCGCTAGCTGTCTGGATGTATGGATACAGCATTTTAATAGATGCGTGAATCTCATAATCCGCAGTGAATAGTTTTTTCTTCGATGTACTCAGCGTCGCCATACCTTCACTTGATGGGTTTAATTTAGACCATTTTCCGTAGGATTCAAATTAATTGAAAGATTAGAAAATTGAAAGATTGGAAGATTGGAAGATTGGAGGTTTAGAAGATTGAAAAATTGGAAGATTGGAAGATTGGAGCAGGCATATAAAGAAATGTGGCGAAAGCTTGCTTCTACAAGCACTTCCGACGAATTTTACAATCTTTCAATTTTCCAATCTTCCAATCTTTCAATTTCCATGATCAACAGAAGAAAATTCATCGCCCAGACATCAGCAGCCGCTGCCGCATTAACGCTAAGCCACGCTGCGTTTCCCAATTTAATCACGCAACGGAAAGACAAACTTGGCGTCGCACTGGTTGGGCTTGGATATTACAGCACCGACCTCCTGGCTCCTGCGTTGCAACTCACACAAAAGTGCTCGCTGGCAGGAATCGTTACAGGCACGCCTGCAAAAGCTGAAAAATGGAAACAACAGTATAAAATCCCTGAGAAGAATATCTACAATTACGATACGTTTGATTCGATTGCCAACAATCCCGACATCGACGTAATCTATGTCGTCTTACCGCCCTCGATGCATGCAGAATACAGTATTCGCGCTGCAAACGCTGGCAAGCATGTGTGGTGCGAAAAGCCAATGGCGATGACTGTTGCCGAATGTCAGAGCATGATCGACGCATGCAAGAAAAATAAAGTATCGCTTAGCATAGGCTATCGAGTGCACCATGAACCCAACACTCAACGCATCATTCAAATCCGGAAAGATCTTGTGTACGGAAAGGTGGTCAGCGCGATGGCGGCCGCAGGCTACCGCGACGATCGCACGACACATTGGAAGCAAAAGAAGAGTCTGGGAGGAGGCGCAATGTACGATATGGGTGTATATCCACTAAACGCAGTACGTTACGCAACAGGACTGGAACCAATAGCAGTTTCTGCTAAGGCCTCTACCACAAGACCTGAAATTTACACTGAGGTGGAAGAGACTATGCACTTTGACCTTGATTTTCCAGGCGGTGTAACAGCGAAATGCGAAACCACATTTGGTCGCGGTATCAATATATTGGAAACTAAATTTACCAACGGTTGGTATAAGCTCGAACCCTTTCAAGCCTATAGTGGCATAAAGGGTGTAACCAGCGACGGAAAGGTGTTGAATGCCACGGTGCCCCATCAACAGGCCAAGCAAATGGACGATGACGCAGGCTCAATTCTCGATCGCAAACCAATGTTGGTACCCGGTGAAGAAGGTCTGAAAGATATCAGGGTCGTGGAAGCTATTTACAGATCGGTTAAGGAGAAACAGAAGGTCAAGATAAGTTGACAGCTATCAGCGGACAGCTTGAACAGTGTCATCAGCGGCTGACAAGCGTTCATCAAGAATACCCTGCTTAAGATGGTTGAACCTGACTCGGAGCTAGATTGGTTTGTTTTTTTTGAGCTCCATATTGGTTATCCGCTGAATATCTTTGTCGGTAAGAGGTTTCACCAGGAACTCAATAACATTTTTGTTGGCATATGAGCGTTCCTTGTCACGCTCGTCAATCGAAGACGAAAGGATACAGACCTTGATCCTGTCCTTCACTTCAAAGCTAAGGTTATCGAACATTTCAAGGAATTCCCACCCACTCATGATAGGCATGTTGATGTCGAGAAGCAGCAAGGCCGATTCGTCGCTGACAGGATTTGAAAATTCGGATTGAATATATTCCAGACCAATTTCAGGATTTACAAAAGCTTTCACTTCCGTTTGACCCAATGTCATCTCAATGGTCAACTTGCAAATCAAGTTGTTCATCGGATCATCATCGATCAATATAAATTGCGACGGAAACTTCATTCCTAAATATAAAAAAATCCGATAATACAAATCGATTAATGCATGTATTATCGCACCGTTCGCGGAACGAAAAATTCAGTTACATATTGCCAACCGTTAGGTAAAGAACCTGGCTTGCCCCAGCGATCAGCGTCATATGCTGGATAAAAAACTGACAACCTTTGCATATCCACAACATAGCCGTGAGACTCAACAATATCGCAAATGAGGTTCCCATCACACTGTAGACGCATCAATGATCATGAATGGAACCTTGCATTCAATATTTGCATATGCTGCTGCGTTCGGACCGCTGTCAGCAAATGCCCAACACCAAAGCCATACGAGGTACGCTGATCCACCTTTCATTTCAAAAAAACTATGTCCAATAGATGTATTTTGAAAATAGAGATTGTCGTTCCCCGCGCCCAGCTCCAGCTCTGATGGTCGTCGCGACTGATTCCAAAGAATTTCGCGGTCCTCCTTCACAATCTCTCCCTGAGTAGCGTCATAGATCGTAAGGCCTACGCCCCCCTGGGATGCAGCATAACCACCCCCCTCGCCTATAAAATTTGACCATGAATACGAAATGGGGCAATGAGGACAGAATCTAACTGAGACATCAGTTGTTGGCGATAGAAAAACACCGACGCCTGAACTACCACATCCGTTGCCTACAGGGGCAGACTTAAACGAGCCTGAAGCTCTATTTACAGCGGTTATTGAAGCAAAACTGTTCGACCATCCACAATCGTAGGGAGGTATAATGATCTCGAAACCCGGCTCGATGGAAAACAAATATTTACTACTTCGATGGGTTTTGGCCCTGAGTCGGGCAAGCTCTGAAAACTTTTCCTCATGAAACTTCTTAAGATCTTCAAATGCATGATTGCCCTTTTCCCCAACGTCGAAGCAAAGGACGCCATCCAATAGCGAATAGTTAGGCAAACGGAACTTGTCGTACTCAAAATCGAGATGTCGTCCCATCTTATGCTCCATAAATGCAATTGCCTCACTGAAAGTTTTTGTCTCTGGTGGATCGCGGCGCACCCTAAGCTCGTCATCCGAATCAACGGTCATTGGTTTAATGGCTAATGAGCGGCTATCCCCACCGTTATTTGTACTGATTGTTGCAGCCATCTTTCTTTTCCATTTATCAAACACTAACGTCTCCATACAATTATTTTTGTACTGCTTTATGCAACAATTCGAGATTGTAACCCTGGGGACACGAAACTTTTTTCAGGGATATAGGGGCCCTAACTTTCTACATTCTGCACTCATCACTCATCACTCTGCATTCAACTTCATCCTTCTCTACTACGTAACTTCTCGGATCGAGGCACGAATTTCTGCATTCTGCATTCTTCACTCATCACTCTGCATTCAACCTCATCCTTCTTAACTTCGAAACTACAGGATGAGCTATTTGAGTGATGAGTGCAGAGTGCAGAGTTTAGATTTTTAGTGCAGGCAATGTAATTTGTGCGTTGATGAATTTAGTATGACACAAGGAGTAAGGAATAGGGAACTTGATAGGGAGGCACGAATTTCTGCATTCTGCATTCTTCACTCATCACTCTGCATTCAACCTCATCCTTCCCTACTTCGTAACTTCAAAAATTACAGAATGAACTATTTGAGTGATGAGTGCAGAGTGCAGAGTTTAGATTGATGGGGCAGGCAATGTAATTTGTGCGTTGATGAATTTAGTATATTGATCGCATTCAAGATCAAGGGGTAAAAGGTTAAAAAAATGCCCGGATGAAAGTTTTGGTTACAGGAGCGAATGGGCTATTAGGTGTAAATGTAGTTAGACAGCTTGTGCAATCAGGCTTTTCCGCCAAGGCATTTGTAAGGCATTCCGCCAATCTGAAAGGGCTTCATGATTTGCCGTGCGAAATTTGCCGTGGTGATGTCGTTTCCTACGATGATGTCCACAAGGCGCTTCATGACTGTGACTGTGCAGTTCATGCAGCATCAGCAACCAGTGTGTTACCGCTGGATTTCAAAGTGTTCGAAAGGATCAATGTTGATTCCACAAAAAATATCGTCCAGGCAGCGCTACGCCAGGGAAATAAGCGCATTGTCCATGTTAGCACAGCTGCAGCTTTCGGACCGGGATCAAAGGAAAATCCCGGCACCGAGCAGAAGCCATTTGCATTAGCTGAATTTCATTCGGGTTACGTAAACAGCAAGTTCATGGCACAAGAGTATGTTTTGAAAGCAGTAACAACGCATGGCCTGAACGCAGTGGTAATCAATCCCACTTTCATGATCGGCCCTTATGATACCAAACCCAGTTCCGGAAAAATAATTCTGCAAGGTTTATCGGCGGGTATACAATGGTGTCCGAAGGGAGGAAAAAATTTTGTGCATGTTCGGGATGTTGCACTGGCCATCACTCACGCATTAAGCATTGGCGCGCCTGGCGAATGCTATTTGATTGCAGGCGAGAATCTCACTTACAAGGAATTCTTCTCAAAATTGAACAATATCGCGCGTCGCCGGAGGATTCAAGTTGTTCTTCCCCGAACAATATTTCGGACTGCAGGAGCGGTGGTCGGGATATGGAATAAGATCAGCGGAGAAAAAAGAGCCTTTACGAAAGATAACGCGGCAATCTTGACCCTAGATAATTATTACTCCGGAGAAAAAGCCATCCGTGAATTCAATATCACACCTACACCTGTCGTTGATGCAATTTCGGATGCAGTTCATTGGTTTAAGAAAGAAAACTATGTATCGGACGACAACTATTCAATCCATGGCACCAATTTCGATTTGTAGAAGTTAATGCCTTTTGCCTTAAGACGTGCGCCGTGCTTTCCCAAGCGAATTTTGTATTCATCCCAGCTTCTTGCCTCCGCCGGCGTCCAACCAATTTCCGCATGCCCCAGTATCCTCGGAAAAGCCATAAATTCAAGATCATCCATTGTCGCAATAGTTTCAGTCCACAACGGTGACTCTACACCAAGAATATTATCTTCAGAGATGCCTCTGACGATTGTGGCGGGGTCCCACATGTATGCGCTGTCAACTTCTATAAATGCTGCCCAATGCTGCCCTGGTTTTGTTGTTGAATCATAGCTCATGTCCAGATACGTTTTTGTCGCCGGTGACATGATTACTCGTGCCCCCTTTTGAGTTGCTGTCATTGCGTGCTCAGCGTTTGACCAATATTGGACGGTAGTCCCCGGTTGCAGTGTGGATTGGGCAATTTCTTCCCACCCAATTGGTTTCTTACCATGGGTCAGCACAATTTGCTGTGAACGCTCTACAAACTTTATGAAATCTTCTTTCGATGTCGAGTGACTTTCATCACCACCAAGATGAAAATAAGGTCCCGGCGTGATTTCAGCTATCTCGCGAACAACATCATCAACAAACTTGAAAGTAATTTCCTTTTTTGTGCACAGAGAACTGAAACCTACTTCAATGCCGGTATATAATTTAGTAGCCTTTCCGTTGCAGTTTAATTCGGGGTAAGACGCCAACGCTGAATTCGTGTGGCCCGGCATATCAATTTCAGGGATTATCGTAATGTATCTCTCTGTAGCAAAGCGGACAATTTCCTCGTATTGCTCCTGTGTATAATAACCACCCTTGCCTCCACCAACTTCGCTGCTGCCTCCATGTGTTGCCAGCTTTGGCCAGGATTTTATCTCTATCCTCCAGCCCTGGTCATCACTAAGGTGAAGATGCAGCGCATTTAATTTGTACCCAGCAATTAAATCGATGTATCGTTTTACATCTTCAACAGAAAAGAAGTGCCGTGCCACATCCAGCATTGCACTGCGAAATGTATAGGTTGGATAGTCGCGTATTTTTCCTGTTGCTATTTCCCATTTGCGCTGTTGTTTAACCGGTAATTCAAGGCTGTCCGAAAAAAGTTGACGCACAGTTTGAATGCCCATAAACAATCCTCCGGGTTTTGGCGCTGCTACAGTTAAGAGGTCTTCGGTGATAATTAGTTCGTAACCTTCATCTCCAAGTGTAGAATCCGCCTCTGTTGTTGTAAGATAGATATTGCCGCGTCCGGGATCGCCTTTCAATTGACGAACACGCATATCAAATCCAGTAGACGGCCTTAACTTATTCGCGAGATATTCACCAATTCGCAATAATTCCTCTGATTCACCATCAACGAGTATCGACGTCTTTTTAGTCATTTCAAAAACATCGCCGGTTGCTTCCACAGAAACAGGTAGGGGTATAAAATCTCCTTTCGTAAGATCAGTGCGAACATGTTGTTCCTTGCATCCAAAAAATGCCAGTGCAGCAATAAGGACCAAAATTATTTTTCTGAGGCTTATAGGAGCCGAACGTGGAGAATATATTACCAAACTATCCAATAGAATTCGCACTAAAAGGTTTTGGGAAGAAAACGTTTATCGAAGCTTATGGTTCTAACGGCCAGAAAATACATTAATAGACAATCGTCCTGAATCAAAATTTCAGCAACAACAGATCTTTGAAAACGAAGCGATCAAGTTGATTGAATGGAATGAAAAACGTGCAGTCTACTTGGACACCGGCTTTCGTATTAGGCGTTCCAGAAATTCGTCGATGTGAGACACGCCGGGCAGCACAATTTTAAAAACCTCCTGTAGTATCTTCTTAAGATCTTCCACGCTTTCCATGGTTCGTCGGTCATGACCCCCATCAAGATAATGTGTAGCGAAATCAGCATTTCTCAGGACGTGCCGGCCTTTGTCAAAGGGGAGCGCAGCAATTAGACCCGTAATAAAATGAGACGTTGGGTGATTGGAAAGATACCAACTGGCGACTTCATAATCTGGTAGAAAGCTTTCCTGCAATGTGAAAGAATAGACCTTCTTCCACATCCCCTGGACTCTGGCCAGCATTAGGTAATCGTCACCCGACCGAGTAAGTTTAAATTGTTCATGAGGTGTGTCCTGTATGCTATCGACCTCAAGAAGCAACGGTGACGTTAGTGTAAGTCCGCCAAAACCAACATCGGCAACAAAATGTTTTTCATCAAGAGTTATTAGCAGTAGCATGTGTCCCCGGGGTGTTATTACACCTTCAGCTGTATTCCAGAGTACGCGTGCAGCGAGTCCACGCACGGTAAATCCAATACTCCTCAAGACGTGCATTAAAAGCAGATTGTGTTCGAAACAATATCCACCGCGATGATTTATAACTATTTTTTGATAGATCGAATTAATATTCAGATCGACCGGAATCCGTAGAAAGGGATTAAGATTTTCAAAAGGGATCGACTGAGCATGCTGCCGATGGATCGCTTTTAATGTATCAAAAGTCGGGAGGTGAGATCCGGTAAATCCGATACGGGAAAAGTATCCAGTAAGATCAAATTTAATGCTTTCTTCTACCAGAGATGCTGCTTGAGAATCTGTACTTTCCAATGCCATATGATTCGAATGTGATAATTTAACTTAACTTAACGGATGACAGTACGCAGTAGTTTAGTTTATGGTTTATGGTTTATAGTTTAAAGTTTAAAGTTTAAAGTTTAAGGTTTGAGGTTTGAGGTTTCGCTCGATGATCGGGCATCCTTACTACCTATTTCCTACGTTAATGGCTGTCCACATCTCCAACGTTCTCCTTAGATAAATTCACCTGCCAAGACTGGTAATTTAGATGGAGTGACAACTGCATCAAAACATAAGCAGTTGAGACGCCCGGTTTATAAAAAAATATGGGGTAAGGCGATTCCAGTTGATCAGCACTAGCTAAATACGTTTCTAATTTGAGAACGAAAGAAAACACTTTCGGTTACTTCTTTTTTACGCAAACGTCCAACCTTTCGATGCGGAATTGTGTCAAGAGAGAAAGTCAAATGTTATGCGATCAATAGTTATAAGTACATTAATCGTTTTTTGTCTTGCGAGTGCATGTGACGATGACAGGAATGATAGTAGGAGTTTAATTATCATGACAGGTATTGCCTGCGGCTGGTGCTCGAGCCCGGATTCACTAGCTGTAACCAGTCTGAACACTTCATACGAATTTAAAGGTGCTTGCGATGAACCAGATAAGTCAATAACCGAGCGTACCCAATCCGAAGTTTGGAAGGACCTGCGTACGTCTCTAAACTGGAACGATTTCAAAGCCATTGACGTCAACACCTGCGCGCTCTGCGCCGATGGTTGCGACACCTGGATCAGAATACAAAATGGCGCTGAGAGTCACTATATCCGCTTCACAGATTCTTCTACTGAGATTGAACCAATCAGAGGCTTTGTTGACAAGTTGAAAGCCTTGCACGACGAATTCCGGCAAAAATAATTATTAACGGTCGTCCTAGCCCACCATGAAATTGGGCTTCCGATTAAGAAATCCGGCGTATACCTTTGCCGTTGATAATACCTTGTCTCGTAATACTTTGCTTAACGCTCCAAAGTATTGTATCTCCATATCAACCGAACTGGTTTTCAATTCACGTCGCCAGACACCTCTGATCTTTCCATCGATGATTATGACAGGACTAAAAATGCCATGCTTTGACTCCTTTTCAAACATGGGGTCGATAACGAGACTCCTGTCTTTGTAGGCAACAGTATACTCGTCCCATGATGGCAGCAAATGTACTTGGGACTTCTTCACAGTATCTCCACTGTCTGATGAGGGTATGAAGTAATAAGTCTGTCCTTTCAGTTCCTCCCGAAAAAGATCGGCACTAATTATATCAATTGCTCTTCGAGCATCAGCAGCGCTCAATCCAGACCACCAGCCAAAATCTTTGTCTATTGCTGGTCCACGGCTCTTGAAATATATTTTCGCCAACGAGCTAAGCGCTTCATCCTTCTTTAAATCCTTCGCATGAGGAGCACGGCGTTCAAGCAATGCATAGGTCATTTGCTTGCCTCGTCTTGGTCCACTACAGATCAGTCGATCCAACTCCGCCCGAATTATTATAAATGTTAAACGTAGGTCGTCGGTGTTGATTTTTGCTTTCTGCAAAGCCTCTCCTATCTCTTTTTTTGTAAGGGAGTCCTTTTTCTCCAGTGCTTTTACAATGATCTTATTTGTTCGCTTGAAAGTTTCTTTGTCCAGTCCTGCATCTCTGAAATATTTTGCACTATAAGCTGTTATGCGTGGCTCCGATAGTTTCAACATCCAACTAATATCCTCTGGTAGAACGAAATGCCAGGTGGGACGAAGGACATGTGTACGCAAAATGTCGCCAGCATCGAACGACCTGTCAATTTCCTGTTCTGATATTCCGCTGATCCTCGTCGCCAGACTCCACTTTGCACCTGCGTAATCCTGCGCCTGAACTGCGCCAAGCCATTGTACAATTTCAGCGGGCTTCTTAAATTCCTTTTTAGAGAGATGCTGGTTTTGCAGCCGCATTTTGATAACGTCATTTTCGCTCATGGCGAAAGATAAGATAAAGTTTAAGGTTTAAGGTTAAGGTTTGAGGTTTCGCTCGTGTCAAGATGTATTTGGTCTTTCTTATTCGTTATTCGTTATTCCCTATTCCTGCTTTTTCAAGTTAAGAGAACTGTAAGTAAGGGTTGAGAAGTAGCAAGACCGTTCTTCCAGCTTTTGGATTGCAACCTAATTTTAGCTTTGGCCTGGTGGGGGA
>JAEZBX010000049.1 GCA_023412765.1 Bacteroidota bacterium | reverse complement strand
CCTTATACCTTATATCCCTATACCCTATACCTTATGTGTAGACAAGCACAGCCTGTAGAGCAACGAAAGTCATGGAAAGAAATCAAAAAAAAACCCATCCAGCACTTTGGCGGGATGGGCAGCTCCGAATAACTCATTAACCTAAACTGAGCTTGCTGTAGAGGAAGGATTCGAACCTTCACGGAGAGGTTAGGATCAGAAACCTGATCTTATTTAAGTTTCCTTGAAATAAGATCAGGGTGCCTCACTTTATCCCCTGACTCCACCCCCGAGACCGGAGGGCATGTCTGCCAATTTCAACACCCTACAATGTTTCCCCGCCAATGCGGGGCTTATCTTTAATTTCCGACGTCTTCGGAATCTTTTTCTGGCTGTAGAGGGAGGAGTCGAACCTCCACGGAGCAGTTAGGTCGCCAAAGGCTGGACTTTATCCCGTAACCTCCACCCTCGAGACCGGAGGGCTTGTCTGCCTAGTTTCAACACCCTACAATTTTATTTTATAACTTTCCGAATCTTCCCTTAGAATCTTGGTCCGTTGTAAAATCTTTAACAAAGTAACGCATTAACTAGCGGTCAAGTCAATTATAGCTTCAATATTTATATAATTTTTAAAATTTATTCGTATTATTGAATAATACTTAAAACTCAATTTCTATATGGCCGAAAATTATAAAGTTGATAATATCGACTTGAAGATTCTCGAAATTTTAATGCAGGATGCGAAAAAGCCTTATACGGAAGTAGCAAAGAAAGCTTTCGTTTCAGGCGGAACGGTTCATGTGCGAATGAATAAGATGGAAGAGGCTGGAATTGTCGAAAAAACTACCCTGAAGGTCAACTATGCCAAGCTTGGCTATGATATCACAGCCTTTATAGGCATATTTCTTCAGAAAAGCGCTCTATACGAACAAGTTATGGCGAAACTCAAAGCCATTCCTGAAATAACCAGTATCCACTATACTACGGGCAACTATAGCATGTTCACGAAGATCCATTGTAAAGATACCAACCACCTGAAGATCGTCTTGCACGATAAAATTCAGCAGGTAGAAGGAATAGAGCGTACAGAAACAATGATTTCGCTTGAGGAGAGCCTGGATAGGAGCCTGAATTTGACGTAGGCCGTTATCAGTTATTCGACGCTCGTGCGACTCGAAACATATCGCAGTCGCTGAGTCTGCGCTCGCCAAGTTCATGCAATCTTTGTTCGAGCGAAACCTTAAACCTCAAACCTTAAACCTTAAACCAAAATCAGCAAGCTCAGTTTAGGTTAATGAGTTATTCGGAGCTGCCCATCCCGCCTAAGTGCTGGATGGGTTTTTTTTTGATTTCTTTCCATGACTTTCGTTGCTCCACAGGCTGTGCTTGTCTACACGTTAGGTATATGGTATAGGGATATAAGGTATAGGGTCGCCAGATTGATAGCCCTGCCAATTGCCACGCCGCCTGGCAGTCGCACACTCCATCCTCGAGCGAAACCTCAAACCTCAAACCTTAAACCTTAAACCTTAAACTTTAAACTTTAAACTACATCCTATTGAATTCTTGCCAAACAATCGTTTGCTTTATACATTCATCATTTTCTAAATTTTCTTATGGCGGATTTTCCCTGGCTAAATAAATATCCCAAGGGGGTGGAGCATGAAGTTCCGGTTAATGAATACAACAGTCTTGTGGAACTATTCGAAGATAGTTGCGAGCGCTACAAAGACCAGGTTGCTTTTGAAAACATGGGCGTAAAAATGACTTACCAGGAGGTTTACGATCTGTCGGGAGATTTTGCAGCCTATCTGCAAAAGGACCTCGGACTTATAAAAGGCGAACGAATTGCCATCCAAATGCCAAATCTCCTGCAGTTTCCTATTGCCTTTTTTGGTGCACTTCGTGCGGGTCTTATCGTAGTGAATACCAATCCGCTGTACACCGCCAGGGAGATGGAGTATCAGTTCAAGGATGCAGGTATCTCCGCCATCGTTATTGTAGCTAATTTTGGTTTCAACCTTGAGAAGGTACTCAAGAACACTACTATTAAACACATAATCATTACAACGTTAGGGGACATGCTCGGTACGGTAAAAGGGGCGATCGTCAACTTTGTTGTAAAGAAGATAAAGAAGATGGTGCCACCTTATAATATTCCACAGGCACATTCTTTCAAAGATGCATTGAAGAAAGGGAGTAATCTCCAGCTGACAAAACCAACGCTGTCGCCACCCGACATTGCCGTGCTTCAATATACCGGGGGCACTACTGGTATTTCAAAGGGGGCCCAGTTGACTCACTCGAACATCGTTACTCATACTTCAATCACGAAGCAATGGTTCAAGCCATACATGAATAGCAACGGAGGAAACATAATCGTAACTGCTATTCCACTCTATCACATCTTTGCGCTTACTGTGAATGGAGTTCTAATGTTCAGTACTGGTGTGAAGAATATTCTGATCACAAACGCCCGTGATATTCCAGGTTTTATAAAGGAACTGAAGAAACATAAGTTCACCATTATCACGGGTGTTAATACGCTGTTTAATGGATTGCTTAATAATCCAGACTTTAAGAATGTGGATTTTTCGGCGCTTCATGGCGCGGTTGCTGGCGGAATGGCTTTGCAGGATGCCGTTGCTGACAGATGGTTGCAAGTTACGGGTAGGCCACTGGTTGAAGGGTATGGATTGAGCGAAACATCGCCAACACTTTGTTGCAATCCTTTAGATGGTTCACACAGAAAAAGCACTATTGGCGTACCACTGCCGAATACGGAAGTAGCGATATTTGACGAAGCCGGTAATCAGGTACCTCAAGGGCAAACGGGCGAGATCTGTGCGCGTGGGCCACAGGTTATGTCTGGATATTGGCAGAAAGATAATGAAGGTGTATTTTTTCCTGGTGGCTGGTTCCGCACTGGAGACATCGGACTTGTGGATAAGGATGGTTTTTTTAAGATCGTCGACCGAAAGAAAGACATGATAAAGGTTTCAGGATTCAATGTTTTTCCCAACGAGATTGAAAACGTTATCGCTTCCTTTCCAAAGGTAAAAGAAGTTGCTGCGATAGGTGTTCCAGATGCGAAATCCGGGGAGGTAATAAAGATTTTCGTGGTCAAGAAAGATCCTAATCTGACAGAGCAGGAGTTAAAAAAATATTGCCAGGAGAATCTTACCAACTATAAAGTCCCAAAACATATTGAATTCAGGTCTGATTTGCCGAAGAGTAACGTCGGAAAAATCATACGAAGAATTCTTAAAGAGGAGGAGGCAGGCGTCCAAACTGCCACATAACTTTTACATTTTTACAACCGATAACTATCGGCTGGAAGTTTCACATTGGAAGTTCAACGCAAACCGCAAAATTCAAAATTCAAAATTAAAATTTGATCTACCACTATGATGGGATTTTTTGAACATCAATACCTTTCCTATAAGAAGAACCATATTAAAAATTTACTTGCGCTTGCAAAGTCCGACGGGCACATGCACCCAAAAGAGGAGGCGCTATTGTACAAGATCGGAGGTAGGTACGGTCTCAAGGATCGACAGGTAAAACAATTGATAGAATCGGAAGAAAGGTATGAGTTCAACATTCCGGACAATCACAACGACCGGATGAATTTGTTATACGATCTTATCCTGATGGTATACGCCGATGATGTGATCGACCCGCATGAAGTGGAATTTTGTGAAACCGCTGTGAATAGCTTCGGGATGAAAAAAGATCTTGTCGCCTGGCTGTTGAAGGAATTTGACAGGGGAACACCACCACCGCCGGATGAATGGGAGGAGATGAAGGAAGAAGCAAGAGAGAAATTTCTAATTGGAAATTAGAAATTTGAAATTGGGTCTGGCCTTATTTGAAATTGGAGAATGGAAACTTGAAATTGGGTCTGGCCGCCAAGGGATGCGCTCGATTGACTGTTCTTAACACCTCTAGATTTCAGCGGGACTTGTACTTCGGAGGTAGGATCAAATTTCCATTTTCAAATTTCTACTCTCCACCGTTAAAATCTTGGATAGTTAATCGGTAGAGTTTCGGGGTACGATCAAATTTCCATTTTCCATTTTCCACTCTCTAACTAGCGACCGGAATCTGCTTCGCCTCCGAAGAAAAAGGATAATCGAAAAGTCCGTGCTTCTTAATCGCTTCTTCCACCTTGTGCGGAACAAACTTTTCCCAGCCTCCTTCACCTTTTCTGATCATAGCCAGTACATTATCTGAAATGATGTGAAGGTTCTTCACATTTGCATCACCAATCTCTTCTAACTTGTTATTGTCGACGAGATATCTGAAGAGGTTCTTAAGATGTGGAGGAAGCTCCGATTCAAAATTCTTCAGCGTAAATAATTCCTTTCCATCCTTTCTCCAGGCTGGATAAATATATAGCTTAACGTTAGTTCCGAATAGTGAGGCAAAACATTCCAGAATTCCTCCTCGAAGATTTTCGTAGGTCTTTTCTTCAAACACTTTCTGCAATGCGAATATACCCAGCGTTATTCCGATTTTTTTACCCTTCGTGATTTTGGAGAGATATTCCACCAGCTTGTAATACTCGAAATAATTCGAGATCAAAACATTTTGCCCGAGTGAGCAAAGAATGTCCGCGCGATGCAGAAAATCCTTTTCATCTATCTTTCCCTCTGGGCCGAGGTCATTTAAGGTAAGTTCAGAAATCAATACAATGTTCGAACGGTCGACATCAGATTCATGCCTGAAATGTCGGCGCGAAGCGAGCAGCATATCTACGTTTACGTGTGTTGGTGGTCTGAACCTTCCGCGCAAAACCAACACATTCTTTTTATATAGTTCATCCGATGGCTGCATAACGTTGCCATCCGGCCCAAACATGGCAGCTTTTGTAAGGCCACCTTTCACGAGCTTAAGTGCCATCAGCCGATTGTCAACGTGTTTAAAATCCGGCCCATCGATTCTAAACATATCTATTTCGATCCTGCGGGGTGTAAGCCCATCCAGCAAAGACATAAGGATTTCGTCCGGATCGGTGAGGAACATACAGGAGTATATCAGGTTCACCCCCACGATTCCCAGTGCATATTGTTGTTGAAGCGGATCGTTGTCATGCATCTTTACGTGTATGATGCAATCATTGGATTCGCTTTTGGGTGTCAACTGGAAACGTAATCCTATCCAGCCATGTCCCTGGTTTGTACGCTCGTAATTAAGTACTTCGACTGTATCCGCGTATGCAAAAAATCTTGTCGTTTCAATGCGATGGGGTAGGCGTTCCGGTAAAAGTACATATTCATGGTCGAGCATTCTGATGAGTCGTTCCTCACAGACATAGCGGTCGCCAACGCCATAAATGGCATCACTGAATTTCATGTCGTAGGCCGACATAGTTTTGGCAACTGTGCCGGATGCGCCACCGACCTTGAAAAAATTTGCTGCTACCTCCTGGCCAGCTCCAATTTCCGCAAATGAGCCGTAAATAGCTTTGCTTAAGTTGATGCGAAGTGCCTTTTCCTGGGTAGTAAGTTTTCTGAATTCGTCCATACGCATTGTTCTCCGTAATCTTCCTTCAACTTCCGTTCCAAGATACTTTTTATCGAGGAGGGTTGAAAGTTAAATCTTGCCTTACTTATTACAGCATATAACGTTAAATGTCGCTTATATGGTGTCAGACATATAACCCGAACTCGCATTGAAAATGTTCAGTGTGCACGTTTTTCAATATTTGATAATTAAACTATAAGGTATATTTTGCCTGACTTTCAAACGATACAAATCCAATAACATACATGGCCAACAGGGGTAATTTTTCCGGAAGGATCGGATTCATTCTGACCGCTGCCGGTTCAGCCGTCGGACTAGGCAATATCTGGAAATTCCCTTACCTGGCAGGCCAAAACGGAGGAGCCGTTTTTTTGTTTATTTATTTGTTTTGCATTTTTCTTCTTTGCTACCCGGTTATGGTGGGCGAAATCTCCATCGGCAGGCATGCAGGTCTCGATGCCTATGGCTCCTACACTAAACTTGGCGGCAGGCGTTGGGGGCTGGTGGGATTGTTTGGAATTACCATCGGTATCTTCATATTGTCATTTTACAACGTGGTGGCTGGATGGGCTTTCGGATATTTCCTGCACACATCATTTGGATCGCTTCAGAATGAAACCGACTACGGCGCTTTTTTTGGCTATTTCGTAAATGATATCCTTGATCTGAGCAGTGCGACAGGGTTAGCCAATTCAAATTTTCTTTTTTCGGCTGTTTTCATGGCAATGACGGCTTTTATTGTGGCGCGTGGCATTCAGAAAGGTATCGAAGCTGCAAATAAGATCATGATGCCAATGCTTTATGTGATCCTGATATTAATTATTATATATGCGCTGACGCTTCCCAACGCTATGGCTGGTGTAAGGTACTACCTCGTGCCAGACCTTGATGAATTAAGGATACAGACTTTTTTCGAGGGACTGAAACAGGCATTTTTTTCCCTGTCGTTGGGCATGGGAACTCTTATGACCTACGGATCATATCTTAAGAAAAATGAAAATATCTCATCTTCTGTGGCAACGATTGCCATTGCAGATACTTCCGTCGCATTTCTCGCAGGATTGATGGTATTTCCGCTGGTTTTTTTTCTTCAGTTTAAATTAAATGTCACGGAGGTGGCCACCGCGGGCCCTCCACTGATCTTTATTGTCCTTCCCCAAATATTTCATGAAATGGGGCCCCTGCTGGGAAGAATTGTCGGTGGATCGTTTTTTCTGCTGGTCTGTTTTGCGGCACTGACTTCTACAATATCGCTACTGGAAGTTCCCGTGGCATACCTGGTCGATCAGAAGAGAATGAGCCGGCGAAAAGTATCATGGGCAATGGCGGCGCTCATTTTCGTTCTGGGTATTCCGGTAATGATCAGCCAGGGAATGGTGCCCGCTTTGAACAAATTGTTCTTTTACAAAGGCCAGGACTATCTTGTGTTCGTTGCCGACATGTGCGACATTGGTTTAACGGTAGGAGGGTGTCTCATGTGTATCTTCATTATTAAACGCTGGAAAATTGGGAATATGAACGAGGAGCTCGCGATTGGCAATCCAAATTATCAGAGGTCTTTTATTAAGAAGTATATAAATTTTACAATCCAGTATGTATGCCCTGTCTTACTGGGAATTATCTCGTTATTGATCATCATCGATAAGTTCTATGGCTTGGAAAGATTGTTCTAGCCAACAATGCCCCGACAGTGTGCGCAGAACCAAAATTGCTTTTAACCGCAGAGCCCGCGGAGGAAATTCACGCTGAGTGCGCAGAGATGTCGCCTGAAATTTTTCGACTCGCTGCGAAGGCTGGTGAGAATTTGATTTCGGTCTCAGCGTCCTCAGCGTGCATTTGTCTCAGCGTCCACTGCGGTAAAAAGGATACTACGCGTCGCACACGCTATCCGACAGCGTGCGTCTGTGTAAGACGAAAAAAAACTTCCTCGGATTAAAACTGTTTTTTCGCAGCTCATTGTGCCATGACGTCCATGCGATACACTGCACTCATTCCAGCTTACTAAAATATCGCCGCGCCTCTTTCATGACCTTTGGAGCAAGCACAAAACCTGAGACCATTGTCGGTATAGCCATCAACGCATAGGCTATATCAATTATGTTCATGATATCTTGCATTGAGAGGACAGCGCCAAATACAATGGTAACCAGATAAAAATAGT
>JAEZBX010000011.1 GCA_023412765.1 Bacteroidota bacterium | reverse complement strand
TTTTCCAAGTATGTTTATTCACTGGCAATACGGTTTCAAACCGTAAACGACTGACTTGAACTGTAAGAGCCGTATGACGGGAGACTGTCACGTACGGTTCTGTGAGAGCCTGCGGGTGAAACTCCTGTGGTGCTACTCGACATTATCAGCTATTAGTTAATCGTGGGTGTGGGTCTTGGGTGTGCGCTCGATTTAAGACCCCAATATTTTCATATCGACCATATTCGACTTAACTAAGATTAATAGTCCGAAAAATTTTGGGCCAGGAGGTAATCTTTCGACTCGCACATTAACGGATAACGATTAACTGATAACGACTCCTGCACGCACCACTATTAACGATTAACTATTAACGATTAACTAAATAATAAGCATAGCATCCCCATACGTGAGGAACTTATACTTCTCTTTCTTAGCTACCGAATAAGCCTCCATAGCTTGCTCATATCCAGCAAATGCAGCTGCCATCATGAGCAATGTTGATTCTGGCATATGAAAGTTCGTAATCATCGCATTGCAGATCTTAAAGTCGTAAGGAGGGAAAATAAATTTGTCCGTCCAGCCCTCCCGTGCCTTTAACCTGTTGGTAGCAGAGACAGCTGACTCCAGCGCGCGCATACTAGTCGTACCGATAGCACAAACGCGATTCTTATTATCTAATGCTTTGTTAACAATTCTTACTGCTTCTTCACTGACAACGAAATTTTCAGAATCCATTTTGTGTTTTGTGAGGTCTTCGACATCTACAGGACGGAATGTGCCCAACCCGATGTGAAGCGTGATATACGCCATCTCAACGCCTTTGATTTGAAGGCGTTTCAATAACTGTCTGGTGAAATGCAACCCTGCCGTAGGCGCAGACACAGCTCCCTTGTTCTTTGCAAAGATGGTCTGAAACCGCTCTTTATCTTCGACTTTGACTTTGCGTTTGATGTATTTTGGAAGAGGAGTTTCTCCCAACGTTTCAACAACCTTATCGAAAGCCGCTGAATCACCGTCGAACAAAAAGCGAATGGTGCGGCCGCGGGAGGTCGTGTTGTCAATGACTTCTGCTACAAGGTCACCATTGCCAAAATACAATTTGTTACCAACCCTGATCTTCCGGGCAGGATCAACCAAAACGTCCCAGAGATGCATCTCTGCGTTTAGTTCGCGTAGCAAAAAAACTTCGATTTTGGCGCCGGTCTTTTCTTTTCTTCCGTACAAACGGGCCGGGAATACCATGGTATCATTCCCTACCATCACATCGCCATCACCGAAGTAATCGACGATATCTTTAAATATTTTGTGCTCAATCTTGCCAGAATCCCTGTGAAGCACCATCAGGCGCGATTCGTCTCGGTTTTCAGCAGGGTCAAGGGCAATTAGGTTATTAGGTAGGTCAAATTTGAATTCTGATAACTTCATATCCGTTTGTACAAATGAAGCCCAATTAAGGGGTTAATTTTTAAGAGGTTGCAAAAATAAGGCAATATTTGGCTTTTGCGACAAAACCCTTAGGGTTTTTAAATCGTGTAACAAAAAGCTTGTTTTTAAGTCTTTTAAGTAATTTTCCAGCAAAATGTTCTACCAACTTCATATAAATAACCTCGTTATAACTCTTTAATGAACACGTTAAATCAGATTTTGGAGAGTTTCAGATTTGCCTGGAGAGCATTGAAGTCGAATGTTCTTCGAACGATACTATCGCTTCTTGGGGTTACTGTGGGAATCTTTGCCATTATCTCGGTTCTAACAATGGTCGATTCGCTGGAAAAGAATATCAAGGATAGTCTTAATTTCCTGGGAACTGGCGTTATCTACATCGAAAAATGGCCCTTCACCGCTGACAACAATGGAGAATATCGTTGGTGGGACTTCTGGCAGCGACCCAATGCGTCTTATAACGAATACCGTTTCCTACAGGACAATCTCAAGAATGAAAATGGCATTGCCATATTTGCCGGCAAAGGAAACTCCACAATAAAACGCGATAACAACAGCATTGGACAAATAAGATTAATGGGGGGTAGCCAGGGCTACGATGTCGTGTTCGAAGTAAACATAGAACAGGGTAGGTATTTCACGGCTGAAGAAGTGGAGGCCGGGAGAAATGTTGCATTGATCGGATACGAAGTTGCTCAGGCCTTGTTTCCTAATGGAGAAGATCCAATTGGTCAGACGATCAAGATCAAGAATTTGAAATATATTGTTATCGGCGTGATCAAGAAAGAGGGGCAAAGCTTCATGGGCACACCGAGCAACGATTACAACACAATCATTCCTTATCAATCTTTCAGAAGATTATTCCAGACCGGCACCGGTTTGCCATTTGAACTCACGTCGCGCATAGGTGTTAAGGGAAATGAATCTGATGTGGGTCTTGTAGAGTTGGAAAACGAAGTAAGAGGAATGTTACGTGCAAGACGTGGGTTGCGCCCTGCTGAAAAAGACAATTTTGTGTTGAATCGTCCGGAGGCTATTGCCAATGTAATTAGCGGTGCTTTTGATGTTGTAGGATTGGCAGGATGGATCATTGGTGGTTTTTCAATTCTTGTCGGCGGATTTGGTATCGCTAATATCATGTTCGTATCGGTGAAAGAAAGAACCAGCATAATCGGATTACAAAAATCACTGGGCGCAAAAAATTACTTCATACTATTTCAGTTTTTGTTTGAATCAATATTCTTAAGTCTGATTGGTGGGCTCGCGGGATTATTTCTCGTTTATCTTATAACGTTTATCCCTATGGGGAGCCTTGAAGTTTCTCTTACAATAAAAAATATTGTATTAGGACTGGGAGTATCTACTGTTATCGGACTTGTATCCGGAATAGTTCCTGCGGCGTTAGCGGCGAGATTGGATCCTGTGATTGCAATACGGGCGGCTTAATCGGTGAGTCGGTTATCGGTAATCAGGTACCCGATTGCCATCGGTAGTCGGCTCGAGCGTAAGGACTACAACCAGGCTTTAAAATTTTCGACAACATTCTCGTCTTTAGTCGCGGGAAATTTCACATTCGCATGCTATCGAAGACTGTCAGGATTTCCGGTGAACATTCGATGGTTTTCCGGCACTTCATCATGAGTAATTTTCCCTACTTTTATCGTCATGAAGTTGTGTGTTATTCTAATATTTCTTTTCCATTTTTCACTTGCGACCTTCGGACAAAATTCAGTATCCGATAGTCTGGATTTCTTTGATGCAGAGAAAGAAGTGCAAGGCAGAACGTCTCAGAAGATTGATTCGGTTCAAGCTTTCTTTTTACATGGCACCGATAGCCTACGGCAACTATACCACAAAAGGCTGGAAAGGATTGACTCTGTTGAGCTTCGATTGCAAGTCGGCTTATCTCAGATTAATTCGACCAGAAGCTCATTGGAAAGATTTCTAAATACGAACTACCTCGATTCCACAAATACGAGATTTAAAATTTTAGCGGATAGTCTAACGTTAATAAAAAAATATGCAGCCAGAGGTTCCACTATACTTGATAGTATAAACTCATTACGAGAAAAGACTTTTGTTGAATTGAATAGTAAACTCCAGTCTTCAAAGGAAAAGGCGTCTGGCAAGTTGAATGGCCTTAACCTTCCATCCCAATTAGAAGAAAAAGTTAGGGAAGTATCAAGCCGTATCAGCGACTTTCAAATGGATGCGTCAAAATTTAATATACCTGATCTTACCGCGATCAATGATTTTGAAATTGATGGACTGAAAAATCTGGATCTTGGATCAGTCAAAGATATTGACATGAAACACCTTAATGATTTAATGAATAGAGGAGACTTGCAAAATTTTTCGGAAGTCACCGGTGAGATTCAAGAGCATGTGAAAGCGCTTGAAGATGTAACAAAGGGTACTGTTGGCGGAATAGAAACTATTGAAAATCTCGCCGAATCACGTGCATCTGAGCTCACCGGGCTGGAAGGAATAAAGAATCAGACTGAGGAATTGAAGGAACTCGGGGTCCTCACTGAAAGAATAAAAAATCCTGATTCACTTAAAGAGTTTGCGATTGAACAGGCAAAGGAAATTGCTATCGACCATTTTGCGGGTAAGGAGGAACAGCTGACACAGGCGATGCAAACGCTGGCACGATACAAATCCGAATATCCCAGCCTGAATAGCATAAGCGAGATTGCGCGCAAACCACCTAACGAAATGAAAGGCAAGCGGCTCGTTGAGCGTATAGTACCTGGTATTGCGTTGCAGGTTCAGAAAAAAGGGGATGATATTATGATGGATTTCAATCCGTATGCGAGTTACAGATTTTCCGGACGCATTTCGGCAGGTGTGGGATGGAATCAACGTTGCGCCTATAATCTCGACAGAGATCGATTCAATACGCTTGCGCGAATATTTGGTCCCAGGATATTTGGAGAATTTAAGTTATGGGGAGGCTTCTCGCCGCGCGTGGAAATGGAAATTATGAGTACAACAATACCGCCTTTCGCGCGAAGTCGCTCTCCGGATCCCTTGCAACGCGAATGGCTTTGGGGTGCATTTGTCGGTATAAAGAAGGAGTACCGTTTTATCAGAAATGTAAATGGAACAGCATCCGTAATGATGCGGCTATACAACCCTCACCATAAAAGTCCCTATGCTGATGTGGTGAATGCCAGGTTCGGTTTCGAGTTACCGTACGAGAGGAAATCAAGAAACATATTTCGCGCAAAGAGCACAAAGTAACTTGTGCAATGGTCGGGGAATAGTATTCTTAAGATGGAATAGTTCTATTCTCAGTTTTTAAGAGGTTAAATCGGTAGGGAGACATGTATAAGATTGGCAACGCTCGCGCTACTTGCGAGCTTGTCCTTATACCCTATACCTATATACCTTATACCTATGCTTTTAAAACTACAACTTGACAAAGTAGCATTTTAAAAATTGAAAAATTCTATTGCACAGGTAAATAGATTCGGAAGGTTGCGCCTTCACCTGGTCGTCCTTCGGCCATGATCGTACCGTCGTGTTTCTCGATAATTTTCTTCACAACAGCTAAACCAATACCTGTTCCTGTGGTACTCAGTGGTGTCAAACGCTGGAAAACTTCAAATATTCTTGATGACTGGTCCTGTTCGAATCCAAGACCGTTATCTTCAACGCTGATCTCATAGTACCTTCTGTTCCTTACAATCAATTCCTCTGGCAATTCCATCTGGGCAAGTTCTCTTGAAGATACGGTGATACGCGGTGGTTCGGTTGTCTTCGAAAATTTTAACGAATTTGACAACAGGTTCAAAAACAATTGATGCATTTGAAACGACACAGCTTTGATGACAGGAAGGTTCTGGTGTTCAATTGTCGCTTTGCGTTCCTCGATCGTTATTTCAAGATCATTTTTTACCTCTTCGATCGTAATATTCAAGTTTACTTTTTCCAGGCTAGTCGAACTGTCGTCAATCTTTGCATAATACAACAGAGCTTCCATCAGACTTTGCATTCGGGAAGAACTTGACACTATTTTCTCTGCGAAGTTTTTGATGTCTCCCGTACCCTGTCCAAGGTCGAGCAAACGACGGGCAAATATTTCAATCTTCCTTACCGGTTCTTTCAAATCGTGGCTTACAACATAAGCGAATGATGAAAGTTCGGCATTCGCACGCTCAAGTTCATGATTCTTAAGCTCGAGCTCTAATGAATTTTTCTTTAGCTGATCCTCATTCTTCTTTTTTTCGGTGAGGTCACGCGTAACTTTTGAATAACCAATATGCTGCCCGTTGCTATCATGCACAGCTGTTATAGTAATACTTCCCCAGAAAACAGAACCATCTTTGCGTCTCCGCCATCCTTCGAAGTTTGCTTTGCCTTTGGTTCTAGCTTCCTTCAGCAACTTTTCGGGAAGACCGCGATTCAGGTCTTCAGGCAAATAAAAAAGCCTGAAACTCTGTCCGATAATTTCTTCTGCCAAATATCCCTTTATCAACTGCGCGCCAATGTTCCAGTTTTGAACATTACCCTCCAGATCCAACATGATTATGGCGTATTCCTGAATTTCTGCTATCATCTTATGATATCTCTCCTCACTCCTTATCAGGGCATCGTTTTTCCTTTTCAGTTCTTCTGTAAATATTGACAATCGATCTTGGGCATTTTTCCAGTCAGTCAGATCTCTCGTTAACTTTGTAAAACCAGTTACCTTACCTGTATCGTTATGTAGCGCGGTTATGGTAACGCTACCCCAAAAGCGCGAGCCATCTTTTCTAATGCGATATCCTTCGTGTGAAACAGAACCATTAGCTTCCGCTTCTTTCAAGAGTCGCTCGGGTAGATTGGCTTCCTTTTCCTCTAAGGGGTAAAAAAGTCTGATGCTCTTGCCGATAATCTCCTCAGCTTTATAACCCGCCAATTTCTCAGCGCCTTTATTCCATTCAACAACCCGTCCTGTTTCATCCAACAATACGATTGCATAGTCCTCCACCTCCAACACCATCCTATGATATCTGTCCTCACTCTTGCGCAGTTCCTCATTCCGCTGCCTCAAATCTTCTAACGTATTATTATACTTTTCTTCTGTGATTTTCTTCTCTGTAAGATCCCGGGTCACCTTAAGAAATCCGGTAAAATTTCCTAGCTCATCATGCAGGCGTGTGATGGTAATACTGCCCCAAAACCTGCTGCCGTCTCTTCTGAGGCGCCAACCTTCATGACTTGCCTTTCCGAATTCACTGGCGCGAGCCAATAACATATCTGGCAAGCCAGTGTCAATATCTTCCTTTGGATAAAAGACCTTGAAATTTTTTCCGATTATTTCTGAAGGATCATATCCTTTAATTCTTTTCGCCCCTTCATTCCATGAGATTACGTTGCCGCTAATCGAGAGTAAAAAAATAGCATAGTCTTCGACATCGGCTATGAGATGCAGAAATTTTTGCTCCGAAAGCTGCGCCTCTTTACCACGCGAGGAGTTCTCGGAGGTGTTCGACAGATGAATTTTTTGAAAAGTTGGCATTGCGTATTATTTAATTCATCTTATTCCAGATAGATGCGATGACTCTTCGACCCTTCAAGCTTTTTTAATGTGCTTCTTATAGTGCCAGGCGAACTAACAGCTACCATCTCCAGAAACTCTTTCAACCATTCAAATCGCGTTGGCTTTTCATAAAACCCAATGGCTCCTCTTTGTATGGCTTTCCGCCCATCGAGGATGGCTGACGAGGTAGAATACATTATTACAGGTATGTCCTTCGTTCTTTCGCCATTCTTTATCGATTCAAGGCATTGCCAACCCGTCATTCCCGGCATGTTTATGTCGAGAAAAATTATTTGTGGATTAATATTTTCTTGATGGAGTACAGCAGTAAGACCGTCACAATTGAGTGCGTAATTAAATTCGATCGATAAGTCGATGTCCTTTAAGGCATCGGCAAAAAGCTCAGTATCGTCTCTATCGTCATCAACTAAAAAAAAGCTCCTGATCATGAGTTATACAGACCGTGGTGCAAAGTTGATGTCAAATGCTGATCGCAGCTGGTGTTGCTCCTATCCGTCATCTTTAGGCCAACAATTATCAAACTAAAAGGTTTATGCAGAGTCTCATCAATATACGATAACTTTGAAATCCTGACCAATATATGACCCTTTTTACCGTTGTATCCTCAATTTTTTGATCATTTTGTCGTTGAGATTTTCAGCATAAACACCATACGCATCTACCAGAACGCCTTTGACACGACCTTTAGACGATATCGCATAGACAATACTGTTGTCGGATGGATTTGACATTCCTTCAAACCTATAAAATTCATCGATCATAAATTCTTCCGGATAAAGCCTCAAATTACGCGAAGGGCATTGAATGCACGCCGCTTCTATGTTGAGGTCTTCTGTGTAGCCTCGCCTTTTTAAATCATTGGTGGCTTCAGATAAGCTTATATAGTTCCTCATGTTTTGACATTTTAAAATAACACATGTAAGAGCACGACTAGCCAATAGAGCAAGACGACGAAAATTACTGCAAAGTCAATTCGCGAACTTTCGTTTTCATATTTCTGTATTTCATTGTTTGCATTCATAATT
>JAEZBX010000336.1 GCA_023412765.1 Bacteroidota bacterium | reverse complement strand
AGTATATGTAGAATCGTCTGGCAACTCGATAAAGTTTTTTAATTGCGATATCGAGGCAGGCATTGAAGGCATTGGCTATTACGCAGGCGGAGTCACCACTATTGCCAAATACAATATCGATGCTCTTCCTCTCTTCAGGAATGCATCGGCCAACGATCTTTCGATCACATGGGCCAACTACCCCGCGAACGACAACAGCAAGTCGCCTTGTATTGACAAGGGGAAACTCGACACACCTCATGATCCCGATGGTTCGATCACAGATATTGGCGCATTGCATTTTTATCAGACTGAGGGAAATTTTCCTCCCAGGGCTGATTTTGCAGCAGATACGCTGTTAGGTTTCAATACGCTCGATGTAGCCTTTACCGATCTCTCCGATCCCGGAAACGGCAAAATAACGGAATGGCTATGGGAGTTTGGCGATGGCGGCACGTCCACGATGCAGCATGCTTCGCACCAATACAATACCGAAGGAAGGTTTGATGTGACATTGACGGTAAAAGATGAAAACGGGCTTGAGAAGACTTTCACGAAGGAAAAATACGTGCGGATAATTAACGGCGTGTATGTTAAAGGAACTGTGCAGGGGACTTTCGATGCACCGCGCTATATTGTTGGCGGCGATCTGCTGGTGGAATCATCAAAAACCCTCGAAATAAAACAAGGTGTCGAAATGATGTTTCTTAATGGCTTCAAACTTGAAGTGCAGGGAGCATTAAGGGCCATAGGGACTAAAGCTGAACCGATTGTGTTTACTTCATATGATACAACAGGGTTGGATCTCATTCACGCAACGACGAAATCTTCTCTAACACAGTTGGGATGGAAAGGGATCTATGTGTATGCCACCGGGGCGCAGGATTCTACTGTGATCGATCATTGCCTTGTTCAATTTGCTGACAATTTTGGAGACGGAGCTATTCACGCCTTTGCAGCTAACGGTGCTGCGGGCATGCGCATCAGCAATTGTGAGATCAGCTATAATTCGACGCAGGGTATTACGGTGTTTTCCAACGACATCATCATACGCAATAATTATATTCATCATAACTATGCCAGCACCTATCAGAAAGGAGCCGGCATATATTTCTGGGCAGGTAACCCGAAGGTTATGAATAACATCGTCTCCCACAACGAATCGGCCTCCGACGGCGGGGGTATGTGCATGGACTGGGATTCGCGGCCAACACTTATTGGCAATGTGATCACCCACAACAAAGCCTGGAGAGCAGGCGGTATCTGCGACTATGCCGGCGGATTTGAAGTGATCAATAATACTATTGCTTTCAATACTTCCACTGGCTCAATTGGCGGAGGATACTATACGCTGTACGCAGGTCTTACTAAGTTCACGAATACCATCCTCTCGAATAACTTGCCCACACAAGTTGAGGTCGCGGACTATACGACCGAGATCGGGTTCAGGAATTGCATTCTGCAGGGAGGGACAGAGGAAATCGAGAGGTATGATAACAATATTTTTTTATACGAAAACACAATGGCCGTTGATCCCAAACTAATTGCTAGCGAGAACGGACATGGACGGTTGATGCCTGTGTCGCCTGCTGTTGACGGTGGAACTACTACCGGAATTGCGCCGCCGTTGCCAGCGTCGGATGTCGTTGGGAACACACGTGTAACCGGTTCGCAAATCGACATCGGTGCGTATGAATACGTGGCCGACCCTCCGTTGTCATTAGTGGGCACTATTGCCGACGAACATAAGGATGAGGACTTTCTACCCTTCATGATTCCCATTGAATCCATTTTCGGATATCAATACGGGTCAAACTTTTTGTCCTATCATATAGCAGAAGAAACGCCGCTAGTTGACATCGAAGTGCGCGATCAAACTCTTTATGTAAAACCTGTAGTTGACCGGTTCGGCGATCAAACCGTTAAGCTAACAGCTTCTACCGGTATTAATGAGATCACTACAACGTTCGTCATTCATATCGCTCCCGTTTACGATCCTCCTGAATTTGCGGTAGACCCAAGTTATACCGTGAATGAGGATTTTACCGGCGTTGTATCGTATGGTGTGAACGTTGTCCATCATTATGGTGAAGATCAAGCAGTGTCATTTAAGCTTGAGCCTGCTACTATTGATTTTGCCACTCTTCAGTTTAGTACCCAGGATGGCTCGCTTAATATATTCTCCAAGCCTAACCTTCACGGCACACAAAGGTTTATACTGAAGATGACTGAGGGTGGTCAGTCACATTCGGAAGAATTCACGTTTACGGTTAAGCCGGTGAACGATGTACCTGTAATCACGATTAATCAGTCACCAATATTCCTTACTGTTGATGAACACAAAGTGATTCCTGTTACGGTCACTGATGTTGATGGCGATAACGTTACGTTGCTTTCGGTGCCATTGAGTTCTGAAATAATGGTGAGCAATAATTCTATAGGTGCCAATAAATTCAACATCATGATCACGGGTAAGTTTGTAGGAACTTCAGGCGTTTACATCTCGGCGCTAGATGGTCAGACCTACACGAATATTACAATACCGGTAACTGTCCAGCCCGTAACAAGCATCGAGGATGAGTCGCTTTCCTATGCAGCGTATCCAAACCCGGCGGTAGAAAATATTGTCGTCAGCGCCAACGCGAATAGTACCATTGTTATGTACAATACCAGCGGACTGCTTATGTTGGAGACGGAGATGGATACCAATGATATCACGTTGCCTGTGAAACACCTGAAGCCTGGATTGTATCTATTAGTCGTCAATGATGGGATAAGTTCGAGAACGTTTAGCATATTTAAGCAATAGGTGTTCTTATACTTGTTTTCGTTCTGTTGAGATATACACTCCTCGACGTCTTATTTCACCTGATGGATGGAATTAAGTCAGGTGTGAGCGAAATGCGACGTCATTTTTTTTATTTTATTCTATAACTCGTACTTCTCCCCCCTCCTTCTTCTTTCACCAGGATTTGCTTTTCGATTAGATCTTGTATGTCTCTAAGTGCTGTATCCGGAGAACATTTTGCAATCTTAGCCCACTTTGAAGACGTTAGCTTTCCATCAAATCCGTCCATTAACTTATTCAGCATTTTTCGTTGTCTTTCGTTCAAGGCAACAGCTTGATGCAATTCCCAGAACTTTGCTTTTTGCGTTACGCCCGATAAATTTTCTTCTGATAATGAAATAGCCCGGTCAAGGCAATCGATAAACCACAACAGCCATTCTGTGATATCGAGGTTTCTCTTTTGTGTTTTATCCAAGATGTCATAATAAACATTTCGCTCGCGTTGTATTTGTGCGGACATACTGTAAAAACGTTGACGGCTTGCATCGGCGCGAGCCAGTTGCATGTCCGCAATAGCTCTTGCAATACGACCATTGCCATCATCGAAAGGGTGGATCGTAACAAACCACAAATGGGCTATGGCAGCTTTCAGTACCGGGTCCGTTGTAGTTGTTTTGTTAAACCATTCAAAAAACGTATTCATTTCCTCATTAAGCCTTCCTGCCGCAGATGCTTCATAGTGGACTTTCTCTCTATCTATTGCACCAGATACAACTTGCATCGGTCCTCTTGCATCATTGCGCCACCGCCCGACCTGGATTTTCTGCAAACCACTTCTACCCGTTGGAAAAAGTGATGCATGCCAACTAAATAAACGTTTACGCGTTAGCAGCAAATCATATTGTTGAGTTGCATCCAACGTCATCTCACCTACGCCTTCAACATTTCTATTCGCTGACACCTCACCTTCGATTTCAATCCCGAGCCGCTTGGCTATTGAGGAACGCACCTGATTGGATGGCAATTTTTCTCCCTCTTTTTCGCTGGACTTAATTACATCTTGAGTTAGTATTTCAAGTGTTGCTTCTTCCCTTAGCCGAAATCCTAACCATTCCAGTTTCCAAGTAGTCGGCCTGGCTTATGCCTTACAGCTGAACTCGGTGATTAAAAAATTTCAGCCATCTATAGGTTTTCATCATAGCCCGTCCAAACATTGTCAACACAGTACGCCAACTAAATATAGAGGGCGCCAAACCCAAACATGCACCACGCAAGAGGGCTGCCAAAGCAAAGTCGAAGTAATCAGTATGCAGACAGCATTTACTGATCATGGGTGGGATGACTATTTGTATTGGCAAGCAAATGATGCTGATACGCTACAAAAGATCAACAATCTTATTAAGGAAATAAAAAGAGAGCACTTAAGGGAACAGGCAAACCAGAACCACTTAAAGGTAACCTTGCTGGTTATTGGTCCAGGAGAATTACTGGAGAGCATCGGTTGGTCTATAGAATTTTGGGCACTAAGCGGAATCAAATCCTGACGATAATCCAGCTCAGGTTTCAATATTGATTTAATTTCAGGATACGTCTATGGTCAATTTCGACTAAAGCTATTCCCACCGACCGAGCATGCACTTTTCAATTTCGTTCACACTCTTTCACGCACTCAAATAATTCCTCTTGGCATTGTAATGCAACAAATAAGACCTTTTCGAACCTGCATCGAGAAATGATCGATTGACCAAAGCTTCAACCTTAGCTTGCCTTTCGAGAAAGGGAGCAAGGAGTTTTTTGCACCTTGATTCAACAACACCAATCCGTTTCCCAAATTCTAAAAAATCGGTTGCAGAAGCATGACCATTCTTTTTCCATGCAGCTGACTGAAAATTATCAGCGAATAATTTTTTTGATAATGCGAAATCGGTATCATCAACATGAATGCGTGTATTAATGAGGTCGTAAGCGGGACTCATTAGATAATCTCCGGTTACATTTTCCAACAATGAAAAATTTTTGAGGTGAGCATCGCCGTTCGAAAATGCGTAGTTAAAAACTACCAAGACAAAATACTTTTCTATCTCAATTTTCCAGGCAGCAACAAACTTTCGAAAAAGTAAACCTAGCTCTTCATAACTATACTCATACTTAAAATTTGGTCCTGAATTGTCTTTTGTTCTACCCGCTAATGAGGCGAAATCTTCTTTGCCCCATTTTGTAAACTGCCCGGCCGGGAGACTTGGAGCTTTTTTGACATCAAAGCGTTTTGTGATGTATGCGGGCGAACCATCCCTGAAAAAGATCATTGCGTTCTCTGCAACATTCATCCTGTACACTTGCTTGGCAATTTGCATAGTCAAGTGCTCATTTGCGGGGACTTGGTTGACCTTTTTTAAATCACGCGGAACAGGTTTTAAGATATAGGTTCCTTGTTCACCTTCTTTGCTCAATCGCAAGGTATTTTTTTCGAGAACAACACTCAGCTTTTCCTGGACACCCGAAATAGAGATTCGTTTTCGGTTTTCCATGAATTGCTCTGCAACGGCTTCGTTTTTAGCCGGAGTAACATAAGGTAGAACGTGACTAACTTTTTTATTCTTGAATAGGTGACGCAGACACAGCGGACTGTATGTATTAAAACCTTCAGCAAGCGTTCCAGGGCAAACAGTTACCTTCACGACTTCGTTGCCATCGACTGCTTGTGTTTGTTTCTTACTCATTAGGTTGGGTCAATGGTTTAACAGTGATTGCACCAATCGTATCGAATTGTGCGGTGGCCAATAATAGGCCGAAATGATCATTCTCGTCAATGCGCAGTATGTTGGTTTGTAACTTTTTGTTAACTCCTTCACTAAGCATGTTAAAAAAGAAAGGAAAAAGGTATTCACTTTCATATGTCTTTTGAGTTTTCGGAAGTGCCAAACTCACCGAAGGTTTTTGCGGATCGTTAAACCAGGCATCGTCATATGTGAAAGAATATTTGTTCCGGGTGTGTTCTGTTAGCTCACCAACAAGCAATCCATTTCTATAAACTTCTGCTTTTCGCATATTAGCATTTCTTAGTTAGGCTTTCTGACGTCCAGTTTCAACTCCATTCCTAATACATCAGCAAGTTTGATCAGCGTACTAACTGTTGGGTTACCCTTTCCTGAGTCCAATGCTTTTATAGTGCGCAGAGCTACATCTGCCAATTCTGCAAGTTGGTCTTGCGTTACGCCTAGTTGTTCTCTGCGCTCTTTTAGCGCTTGAAGTACGTTGCTCTGGTGCATTATAATGCCTTTTCGATAAAATTATGCCAAAAATCTGACAAATTCCACCCAAAAGTGTAATACAATGCACTTTTCGAGGTTTAATCATTCCTTAGCTCGTGTTTTACACAAAAAAAGTGCATTAAAATGCTCTTTTTAGACGAATCCTACTCGCCCGTGAAGCCGCTAAACCCCGTAACAGGTAATTTTTCTTATCGCCCCAATGGCTAAACAACAAGAAGAATGTTGCGCCTGGCGCTGATGCATTTTACAATCTCCATGATAGGAATAGTTTTTCCTATATTAAGTGTCATTCTCAGTTGGATCTATGCGAATACTAATTGTCGTTATTTCGATTGCTGCAATTCTTAACATCACTTCATGCGTCGAAATCAAAATAGAGCAATTATCAGGATTTTGGGTATCGCTCGATTATCAAAAATAAAAGTTTAATGTTAGGTCTAAATTATGGACAACCCACCTTGTCCATAGTCAGTCTTCTCAGATTCTTTTAGCTATGATGTAACCAATAAAGAATTTTGGAGTTCCCCTTGCGTACGACGATCAAAAAAACTAATGCCACAACATAATCTTCATGGCAAAGGGCAAGCCACTTAATTACACTATGACGATCAAAAAGCTTTTAGCCTTCACAGCAGTTTTAACCTTAATATCCATATCAATCATTTCTGTCGACGGTATTTCGCAAACCACAACAGAAATTCAAACTGATAATACCCTCACAACACATATCGACACCGTTATCCATACTGCAGTTAGCGAATTTTTTAATGTCAAGAGCAGGATGGGTATGTCAATGGCATTGTATTATAAAGGACAAGCACATTTCTACAATTACGGATCCAAGGAAAAAGAAAAATTGGAGGTCCCCACGCGGAACACCATTTACGAGATTGGCTCTATCACAAAGACGTTTGGTGGCGTACTCTTGGCTCAAGCAGTTCTCGAAAAAAAAGTCAAGTTGGACGATGACATCAGGATGTATCTTGAAAAGAAGTATCCAAACCTTGAGTACAATGGATCTTTCATCAAGTTGTATCAACTTCTAAATCATAGTTCAGGATTGCCCTACGATTTTATTGAAAGGAATAACAATGAAAAGATCAACACTGAATCAGAAATTTATGAACTTGCCGAAGTTGAAAACAAATATTCACCCGAACAGCTTCTAAAAGATCTTCGTACAGTGAGGCTTGACACCGTTCCGGGAATTAGGTTGAGCTATTCGAATGTCGCAGCGCAATTGTTAAGTATTATCTTAGAAAAGATTTACCAACTGCCCTATCCTACCTTGATATCAAAATATATCACAGGCAAATTGAGATTACATAACACCGGCTTCGAAGTTCCGAGTGCCAATAATAATAATGTTGCAACAGGTTATAATCTGAATGGAATAAAAATGCCGCATATTAAAAATGGCGCAGCAGGAGGACTGTTTTCTACTGCCGAAGATCTACTTGTTTACGGCAAGTTTCATTTAAACGAAGACGATCCCGTCGTCAAACTAACGCATGAGCCAACGTGGGGACAAATTCAATATTACGCCATGGGACTAAATTGGCAGATGCAGCAAAAAGAGAATAACTATAGGAGAATCTGGCAAAGTGGAAGTACAGGAGGACATACCAGCCTGCTTTCAGTTTACCCCGAGTTGAATATTGTTTTTGTATTCCTTACAAACGAGCAAGATGAAAATTCGGAAGGGGCTTTGTCTAAGGTGGAGGAGAATATTTTGAAAAAGTTGCAGGGTAAATAGGGATAGAAGATACCATACCTTCCTCAAGTTAAGAGAACTCGCTGGCTTGAGGAGTAGCACGACCATTCTTCCAGCTTTTGGATTGCAACCTAATTTTAGCTTTGGCCTGGTGGGTCATGTGCGGCTAAAATTCAGGTGCAAATCCAAAAGCGCAGCCATGCGGCTGCAGAGCCAAGTCACCATCAATTGCCGTTGCGCTAGACGAGAAGTACAAAATTGTGGATCAAAAAGCGAGGAATACTTCTCAAAGCACTTACTTGGAAGTTGACAAAGTAGGATTAAGATTATTTCTTTACCGGCGTCCAAATGATCGCATCAGCCACAACTTTACCATCGGTATTTTTGGTTGATACCTCCACCGTCGCAGTTTCATTTGCTGACAACGTATAGTCACCCAATGAAACCCACTCTCCGGAAGTCTGACCGACAACAACAAGTTCCTTTGGTTTGATTATTTTCTCTGTCTTCTGTTTTCCAATGGTAACAGTAAAGATTATAGTAGATGCCACCTCTTCTATTTTTGGAATGTAAGCCATGCATTGGTACTTGCCCTTTCCCGCGACTGTCGTTTTGAAAATCACAGATGCATTTTGAGAATTGCTGATCAGGAAAGAGGGGCCATATCCTCCGCGCTTCTCAACATTCCATTCGCCAGTTGTGGTCACGAGTTTTTCATTGTCATTGTCGACAAGAATATCAAATGCACTGCCATCGGCCAATGGATTGTTATGAAGATTTTTCTGAAGTGATGGAATGTCTACATCCTGAATATCTTTGTTCGTATCAATTGCCATCACCGCAGCCGTTGCTGAAGATTGTGCCAGCACCATGAACACTGGCTCCATGCGAATCGATCCGTATGCAATGTGAGTGGCGGACAAACATACGGGCACCAACAAATTTGTACAGTCGGAAGATTTCGGTACAAGCGCTCCATAAGAAATTGGATAAGGACCAAATCCTCCTACTTCTACGTTGCCTTCATTTTTTACTTGTCCGTTAACAACGAGTCGCTGACAATTGTGTGAGTCCATCGTGTATGCCGCCATACCAACTGCATCCTTTGCAACAACTTTCCCTTCGCAGTTAGCTTGCGTCATCACATACTTGCCCACCATGCGTCTTGCTTCGCGCACATACAATTGAGGAGTCCAGTTGCCGTGTTCAGTGTATTCGTCTTTAGGATAACCCCATTTCAACATTTCATCTCGCAGTTCTTTCGGAACGCGAGGATCATGCCC
>JAEZBX010000265.1 GCA_023412765.1 Bacteroidota bacterium | reverse complement strand
AGACGTTCGCTGATCGCACAATTTCAGATTGAACATATCCTGATAAGCTTTGCAGCAATGTTGTTAGGACTTGGTGCAATGGAAATACTTCGGTTGATCATTCAGCCCATCGCCGGAATTCAAATTCCGTTGACTGGCTTCACGGGCAACTACACATGGATTTTAATTTTATTGGTGCCAGTTGTAGTCGGTTTTCTGGCCGGACTGTATCCTTCATTTTACCTGACATCATTTCAGCCAGCGCAAGTATTAAAGGGAAAGATTTCGGTGAGCCTAAAGTCCGGAAACTTTAGAAATGCATTGGTGGTCTTCCAATTTGCGATTTCAATAATTCTAATGGTCGCAACGCTGATCGTATATCAACAATTGAATTATTACCAGACGAAAGACATTGGCATGGATACCGAAAATCTGATGATAATCAGATATGCAGATAAACTCGGTCCACAGCTGGAATCTTTTCGCGAGGAAGTTTCGCATTATCCCGGTGTGGTGAATGCGTCAGTTTCAAATGATATAAGAGAGGGGTATGAAGAAATTTTTATGCGGGAAGGCGATGACACAAAGTATTCCATCAATATGTTTAAAGCTGGTGACGAATTTTTTGAAACTTCTAAAATGAAAATCCTTGCTGGAAGAAGTTTTGAAAAAGATCGTCCGTCAGACAAGGACGCTGTTGTTCTCACCGAAACGACTTGTCGCATGCTAGGTTTGTCACCTGATGATGCCATTGGGGAGAGAATGAGTTACGTAGGCGATGATGTCGGCGCAATGGAAATTATTGGTGTTGTTCGCGATGTCCAAATCCAGCCACTTAGAAATGACACCTCGCCGGTTATTTTCGTAAACCTGAATTCCGGACTCTACCGTGATGACCGTATAATGTTAGTCCGGTATCAGGCGCAGCAACTGCAGCCGGTGTTAAACAAGATAGAAAGCCGTTGGAAACAACTTGCCGAGTCTATCCCACTTTCATATACTTTTTATGATGAAACTTTGAAAAAATTATACGCAGTAGAGGAAAGACTCGGTGCATTGTTTTTTGTCTTCACAGCGCTGTCAATAACTATCGCCGTTATGGGTCTTGTAGGTTTGGTATCATATTCTGCCGAGCAACGCAAGAAGGAGATTGGTATACGCAAAGTTTTTGGTGCTTCGCTGACGGGCATTTATGTGATGATGAACAAAGAATATGTTCGCTTGATGATTATTGCGTTACTCATCGCGACGCCTGCAGCCTGGTGGCTTATGGATCAATGGCTTGGTCAGATTCCGGACAGCAATCGTATAGCAATTAGTCCGCTTGTGTTTCTCTATGCTTTTATTGTCGAATTGGTCTTAGCTCTGGTCTGCGTGGGCTACCTCGCTCTCCGTGCAGCGTCGTTGAATCCGACGGTTGCGCTTAAGGAAGAGTGAGGTCCGTTATCAGTTATTAGTTATCAGTTAATAGTAGAGCGTGCGGCTTAGATAGATCATTCCATCGCGATGACTCAGTTGTGATCAAGATGGTGCAGCCTGAGGCAAGCGCATTTACTTTGGATCTGGCGCACTCCCACACCCAAATCCCACACCCACGATTAACTAATAACGGATAACTATTAACTAATAACTAATTCGAGATTTTCACCAGAAGCTGCCTTCCAGTCATCTTCCCTTTTTCATCATAATTCTCAGACTTAACCAGGCCTGCTTCTTTTGCATACCATATGGCTGACCTTATTTCGTTGCGGCCTTTGTCGTCAGTGGTTGTGAAGGTGACTTTGTAGCAATTGAAATTACCCGCGGGTGTAGTGAGATCTTCCTGGGATTCTACTTTGCGGTCCTTGATGTGATACGTTCTGTTCATGATAGGGAGGGTACCCATCGTCATTTTGATGGTGTAAGAAACCTCCCTTAATGTTTGGCCCACGGAAAGATCGGAGGGAAGATCGAGTTGGTCGCCTGTGACATCAACCGACATTCCCGATTCGCCCATATTCATTTGCTGAGTGTTGTCCATCATCAGATTCATAGATGTCATATCGAAGTGAAGGATGCCGTTTTCGCACTTCCAGAGAAGGTCGGACGTCGCAATTTTTTCTCCCTTCTTAGCGTCGAACAGTTCCTGCATCATCGTAGCGGTCATGTTATCACCCGATCCCTTGATATTCTTAAAGGTATGGGCCATTCTGGTAGCCAATTTTTCCTTGCGATCATACATTTCGTATTCATAACGCACGTTTTCCTTCATCGGAAAAAAAGAGTTACACTGTGCAAGGATTTCTGTCGATAAGCAAATGCTTAACAAAAGAGTACAAATTGTTTTCATACGATAGCGGATTTAGATATTGCAATATTGTGAAAAAATTTCAGCTGTCAGCCAACAGCTTTCAGCTAACAGCTTATTGGTATTTCGCCACACTATGAACGTCGCAAAGTACTGTAAGACCTACACGCAAGCTGTCAGCTGATTGCTGTATGCTGTCAGCTTATTATATTGCATCAAACTCATTAACTATGAAAAACCTAATATACCCCTTATTAGCGGGGATAGCTCTTTTTATCAGCTCATGCGCATCACAAAAAACGGATGAGAATGCCGACGGCATTGGGATTACACTCGAAAACATTGATACTACCGTTCGTCCCCAGGACGATTTTTTTAAGTATGTAAATGGTGGTTGGATTGCGAAAGCAACGATCCCACCTGACCAGGGTCGATGGGGCTCATTCAACGAACTACGGGAATTCAATAACGACCAGGTGTTAAAGGTTTTAAAGGCAGCGGGTCAGAATACGGAGAAGTACCCTGAAGGAACAGACCAGCGCAAGGCTGCCGATTTTTATTCCATAGCAATGGATTCGATGCTCGCGGAAAAAGCTGGTATCGAGCCTTTGAAACCTCACATGGCACGAATTGATGCCATCAAAAGCAAAAACGAAATCCAGGACTACCTCGCCTCTGATGTTTTGAACGGAGTAGGAGGAGGTGCCTTCTTTGGATTTGGCGTAATGCCTGATTTTAAGAACAGCAAGAAGATGGCGGCCTATGTTGCATCAGGAGGACTTGGACTTCCTGAACGTGATTATTATTTAAAGGAAGATGCAAAATCAAAAGAGACGCGTGAAAGATACACGCAGTTCATAACGAACCTGTTTAAGCTCACGGGAGTCGACGATGCCAAAGCAAAATCAAATGCAGCTAAAGTTCTGGATATAGAAACACAGCTCGCTAAAAAAATGCTCAGTAAGGAAGATCGACGAGACCCTGTAAAGCAGTATAATCCAAAAACTCGTACAGAACTCGGTCAACTTGCTCCTACAATAAATTGGAATAAATACTTCGCCGAGCTTAAAGTGAAAGAGGATACCCTTATCGTTATGGAGCCAGAATTTATTAAGGAAACCGAACGGATCATTAAAGCTAAGAACCTCGATGATATCAAGACTTATTTGCGCGCATCATTGCTTCGCGGTTCTGCGCCGTTCCTTAGCAATGCATTTGTTTCAGAATCATTTGAATTTTACAGCAAGTATCTGAGAGGTACAGAACAGATGCGTCCTCGTTGGAAGAGAGTGTTGGACGTAACTGATGGTTATTTAGGTGAAGCAATCGGTAAGTTATATGTCGATGAGAATTTTCCGCCGGAGGCTAAGCAGAAAGCACTTGATATGGTTGAGAATATTAAACTCGCATTCGCTGACAGGCTAAAGACCCTCGACTGGATGTCGGACTCAACGAAAGAAATGGCGCTTAAGAAATTGAGCACGTTTACAGTCAAAATTGGATACCCTGATAAATGGAAGGACTATTCAAAATTAAAAATTGACAAAGCACCTGAGAGTGCATCATATTTTTCTAATGCTGTTAATGCAACTCGTTTTCAGGTGGAAGAACTTGTCGATAAATTAGGTAAGCCGGTGGATAAAACGGAATGGGAGATGACACCTCAAACGGTAAATGCTTACTACAATCCGCTGTTTAATGAGATAGTTTTTCCCGCCGGTATTTTGCAACCTCCATTCTATAATTTCAAGGCTGATGAAGCTGTTAACTATGGGGGTATTGGCGCTGTGATCGGCCACGAAATTTCACATGGATTCGATGACCAGGGAAGTCAGTTTGATGCTGATGGCAACCTTAAAAATTGGTGGGCTGAAAAAGACCTTGCTTTATTCCAACAAAAGGGTGACGCTTACGCGGCGCAATTTGATAAATATGAGCCATTACCCGATGTGTTTGTCCAAGGCAAATTTACGCTTGGCGAAAACATTGGTGATCTGGGTGGAATTGTGATGGCATACGAAGGGCTCCAACGATTTTATAAGAATAATGGAAAACCGGGCCTGATAGATGGTCTGACACCTGAGCAACGATTCTTTATCTCATGGGGCACAATTTGGAGGACGAAATTTAAAGATGAGTTCCTCAGGACTCAGGTACAAACGGACCCACATGCTCCCGCAATGTATAGGGCAAATGCACCACTGTCCAATTTCGAGCCCTTTTATAAGGCCTTTGACGTTAAAGAAGGCGATCAAATGTTCAGGCCGGATAGCGCCAGAGTTTCGATCTGGTGATGTGTTTGCGGGATTTTTTTGTTACAAAGACACTAAGATTTTGACACGAAGTCACACAAAGAATGAATAAGGACGTGGATTAGTTTCTTCGTGCATCTTTGTGCCCTCGTGCCTTAGTGGCAAAAGAAAACGTTCTTATTAATTTTTTTTTGCAATGCGTTTGAACTTTATTATTATTGCGCACTCAAACTACACGAAGTTCCATGGGAAAAGGCGATAAAAAATCAAAAAAAGGCAAGATCTGGAGAGATTCGTATGGGAATTCGAGAAGGAGAAAGGCGCTAAAAGCTAAGCTGAAGCGCACTGCATCAAAGAAGGTTACTCCGCCGACTGCTTTCAGCGAAGCAGCTGCTCCTAAACCAAAGAGAACGACGAAGAAAAAAGCTGATGCTTAAAAAATGAACATGATGTCAAACATAGCATGGTGGTGGCACAGATCAGGATTTGATTTGTGAACAGCCTTGCTATGACTTTACGATAAGCCCGAAGGCCTGCTGTTCACAGCAGGCCTTCTTTTTGACCCATATTTTGGAAGAATAAAAAATTATGAAGTATAAACTTACCACATACTCCAAGAAACTTCTGGCGGATACGATCACACCGGTGAACATTTATCTGAAATTGCGCGACGTATATGCCGGGAGTATCCTGCTCGAAAGCTCTGACTATCACGGTCATGAGAACAGCCTATCCTTTATCTGCTGCGAGCCTATTGCTTCCTTTAAAGTGGAAGACGACGTAGTTGAACGCCGTTATCCCGATGGTCATTTTGAAAGTGAAGAGCTTACTAAGGTAGGACAGGTGATTGATGTGTTCGAAGAATTTCGAAGCGCTTTTGAAACAGATGGTGCACCGTCAAAATATGTGAATTGTGGTTTTTTCGGTTACATGGGGTATGACTCCATCCGGTATTTCGAAGATGTTACGATTTCGAAAACAGAAGAAAGCATACCAGACATTCTTTACAAATTATACCGATACGTTATCATAGTAGATCATTTTTCAAACGAGCTTAGCTTATATGAACATTGTTATGAAACAGGAAACGAATGTCGAAGTACACTGGATCGGATTGAACAGGTGGTATTCAGTAACAGATTTTCGACGTATCGCTTTTCGCTGACCGATGGTGAGTCATCCAACGTTACCGACGATGAGTTTCTAAAAATAATTGAAAAAGGAAAAGAGCATTGCTACAGGGGAGATGTATTTCAGATCGTTCTCTCACGAAGGTTTACGACCAGCTTCAAGGGGGATGAATTTAACGTGTACCGCGCCCTCCGTTCGATTAATCCATCTCCATATCTTTTCTATTTTGACTACGGCAGCTTCAAACTATTGGGGTCTTCTCCAGAGGCGCAATTGCAAGTTGGTAATGGCAAAGTTCATATCTATCCCATCGCAGGTACTTTCCGCAGATCGGGTAACGATCAGGAAGATGCTGCCTTAGCTGAAAAACTGGCTGCAGATGAAAAGGAAAACGCAGAACACGTAATGCTGGTTGACCTTGCTCGGAATGATATGAGCCGAAATGCTGAGCATGTTAAGGTGGATGTGTTTAAGGAAATTCAATTTTATTCCCATGTGATTCACCTGGTGTCGAAGGTCACGGGGACTTTGAAGAAAGATGCATCGATCCTTCGCATGGCAGCTGATACATTTCCTGCGGGAACCCTTTCCGGCGCTCCGAAACATATGGCTATAACACTCATCAACAAGTATGAAAACATTAACCGTGGATTTTACGGTGGGGCTATTGGTCTTATCGGATTTGATGGATCCTTTAATCACGCTATCATGATCAGGACTTTTCTCAGCCGCGGCAATAGGCTGATCTTTCAGGCAGGCGCCGGGATTGTATCCAAGTCAAAATCAGAAAGCGAGTTGCAGGAAGTCAACAATAAGCTGGAAGCACTGCGGAAGGCGGTGTTGCTTGCTGAGAAGATGTAGGGGAAGAAACTGGAAATTTGAAAGTGGAAAATTGGTCGCAAGATTTGAAAGCGTGGATAGTATTTAAAAAAACAACATAACTAAGAAACTAGAATATGTGCATATCTATGAAATACAACAAGACTCGTGTAGAACTACCTAACTTGAATCAGGGTGATGAACCCTCAACTTTCAATTTTCAACTTTCTATTTTCTAACATATGTCTATCCTCGTCCTCGATAACTACGACTCTTTCACATACAACCTGGTGCATATCATTCGTGCATTGGGCCATACTGTTGATATTTTCAGAAACGACAAGATAACCGTCGAAGAAGTCAAGAAGTATGATAAGATACTTTTGTCACCGGGCCCTGGAGTTCCTGATGAAGCAGGTATAATGAAACAAGTGATCAACGAATACGGCGCATCAAAAAGCATTCTGGGTATTTGCCTGGGGCATCAAGGTATAGGAGAGGTCTTTGGCGCTTCTTTGATCAATATTCCTAAGGTTTTGCATGGAGTTACTTCCACGGTAGAAATTAAGGATGAAGACGAATACTTATTCGCAGGTGTGCCTCAGACTTTTCAAGGCACCCACTACCACTCCTGGGCTGTACGCGCAGACAGTATTACACCCGATCTGAAAGTTACAGCCGTCAACGACGAAGGGTTGGTGATGGGGCTACGTCATGTACGGTACGATGTGAAGGGTCTTCAGTTTCATCCCGAATCCATCATGACCCCTGAAGGTCCAAAAATGATCGCCAATTGGCTTAAGAACTAACCCCAACACATCAACACGTCAACACATCAACACATCAACACGCCAATGAAACACATATTAAACGAACTGATGGACCACCGCTCTCTTTCAAAGGAAACAGCGCGGCAGGTTTTGGTGGAACTAACGTCAGGCAAATACAATCCAAGTCAGACCACGGCCTTCATGACCGTATATATGATGAGAAGCATTACAGTTGATGAGCTTCAGGGGTTTCGCGATGCAATGTTAGAGTTGTGTATTCCTGCAAGATTTGATCACCCGGTTATGGATGTGTGCGGAACAGGCGGCGATGGAAAAAATACATTCAATATGTCAACCTTGTCATCGTTCGTGGTTGCTGCAGCTGGACAGCCCGTTGCAAAACATGGAAATTATGGCGTATCGTCGGCGTGTGGCTCTTCAAACCTGCTTGAATATTTCGGATACAAGTTTACTAACGATATCGATGAACTTAAGCGAAGCCTGGATCGTGCGAATATATGTTTTATGCACGCGCCACTGTTTCATCCTGCAATGAAAAATGTTGCTCCGATACGGAAAGAGTTGGGTGTGAAAACTTTTTTCAATATGCTCGGGCCCATGGTTAATCCTTCATTCCCGAAACGACAATTAGTGGGAGTGTTTAGTCTTGAACTCGCCAGACAATATGGATACCTGTACCAGAACACAGACAAAGATTTTGTGATTCTTCATTCGCTGGAAGGGTACGACGAAGTGTCACTTACCGGACCATTTAAGTTCTTCTACAATGGTGGAGAAAGAATTGCCGAACCCAGGGAACTTGGACTTCCAAATCTTAAATATGATGACATTAAAGGTGGCAATACTGTTGAGGAGTCTGCAAAGGTTTTCATGAACATTCTGGAAGGCAAAGGAACTGCGGCGCAAAATGCAGCTGTTATTGCAAATGCAGGGATGGCCATTTTTGCAGGGCACCAAAGCGACGGAATGCAAAGGGCGGTAGACCGTGCCAGGGAGGCACTTGAATCAGGGCAGGCTCTTCAGGCATTTAAGAAACTGCTTAATAAGTAATTTTTAAGACAGAATCAACTATGAATATTCTTGATAAGATCATCGATTATAAAAGGGTAGAAGTTGCTGAGAGAAAGGAGCTTTATCCTGTAAAGCTTCTTGAACAAAGTATCTTCTTTGAATCTCAACCTGTATCGCTCCGGAAATACATTCAGCGCCCTGACAAATCGGGCATCATTGCGGAAATTAAAAGGAAGTCACCATCCAAAGGCATAATCAACGCACATGTTTCGGTGGAGCGAACATCGATCGGTTATATGCAGGCGGGTGCGTCCGCCTTATCTGTTCTAACCGACGGCAATTTTTTCGGTGGCAGCAATCATGATCTCACCACAGCGCGCAAATTCAACTTTTGCCCTATACTACGAAAGGATTTTACTATCGACACTTACCAGATAATAGAAGCCAAGTCCATAGGTGCTGATGCAATTTTACTAATCGCGGCTGCACTCAAGCCGGAAGAATTAAAATCGTATACCGATTTTGCACATAGCCTCCGACTCGAAGTGTTGTTGGAGGTGCACAACGAGGAAGAATTAAAATCGAGTTTGGATGCAGGTGCTGATCTGATCGGAGTAAACAATCGCAATCTGAAAACTTTTGAATTGAGTATTGATGTATCCAAACGTCTGGCTGAGATGATTCCTCCTTCATCTGTTAAAGTTTCTGAAAGTGGAATTGAGTCAGTTCAAACCATCCTCGATCTAAGGAAATTTGGTTATGAAGGATTTCTGATGGGTCAGAACTTCATGCAACACAGCAGGCCAGAGGTTGCATGCAAGGAGTTTATAGATGCATTGAACAAAGCTGTTCACCAGAATATCGACGTTGCATGAGCGCTCTGAATGACATATCGTTGAAAATATGTGGAATGCGCGACCCTGCCAATATCATGGATGTCGCAAGCCTTAATCCTCAATACATGGGATTTATTTTCTATGATAAGTCACCTCGTTTTGTTGGTAATGAATTTAGTTTGCCTTTGGCGCTTTCGCCCTCTATCAAAAAGGTAGGCGTCTTTGTAAATGAATCAACGGCAGTGATCACAAAAAAAGCCAACGGAGGATTTGATTTTGTTCAATTGCACGGCAACGAAACACCTGACCAGTGCGCAATTCTTAGAGACAGTGGATTGAAGGTTATCAAAGTCTTTTCAGTTGATGATGGCTTCAATTTTCATGACGTCTCGCCATATAAGAAGTATGTTGAATTTTTTCTATTCGACACAAAAGGAAAGCTCTACGGGGGAAATGCAAAGGCATTTGATTGGGCACTTCTTAAAAAGTATGATCAGGAAGTCCCTTTCTTTCTGAGCGGTGGTTTGACACCAGAGAACATTGCTGAACTTGGAGGTGTAACGAATATGAATCTTCACGCCCTGGATTTGAACAGTGGCGTCGAAGCATCACCAGGATTGAAAAGCATATCGAGAGTAAGTGCTGCTCTGAGCGCAATCCGATCACCGAAACACTTAAACACCTAAACACTTAAACACCTAAAATGGATTTCAGGGTTAACGATAAAGGATATTACGGACAGTTTGGCGGCGCATACATACCTGAGATGTTGTACCCCAACGTCGAAGAGTTGCGCTCTAACTATCTCCAGATCTTGACAGATCCAGGCTTCAAGCAAGATTTCCAAAAGCTTTTGAAGGATTATGTCGGTCGTCCTACACCATTGTATTTGGCTAAAAGACTTTCGGAAATTTACAATGCTACAATCTATTTAAAGAGGGAGGACTTATGTCACACCGGGTCTCATAAAATAAATAACACCATCGGGCAAATCCTCTTGGCGCAACGGTTAGGCAAACAAAAAATAATTGCAGAAACCGGCGCGGGACAACACGGTGTGGCTACTGCCACAGTATGCGCCCTAATGGGGATGGAGTGTGTGGTGTACATGGGCAAGATCGATATGGAGCGCCAACGTCCGAACGTGGAGCGGATGAGGATACTGGGAGCTACAGTAGTGCCTGCGTTGAGCGGGAGCATGACATTAAAGGATGCTACCAACGAGGCGATGCGGCATTGGATCAATCATCCAACTGAAACACATTATATCATAGGTTCTGTGGTTGGTCCACATCCTTATCCTGATATGGTATCACGATTTCAATCGGTAATTAGCGAGGAAATCAAAAGTCAATTAACGACTGAGATAGGGAACCCCTATCCTGATTATGTTTTTGCTTGTGTGGGAGGTGGAAGCAATGCTGCCGGAGCTTTCTACCATTTTCTTGATGATGAACACGTCAAGCTGGTGGCTGTTGAAGCTGCCGGAAAAGGCCTCACTTCAGGAGAATCGGCTGCAACTACCGCCTTGGGTAAACCAGGTGTTTTACACGGTAGCAAGACCATTCTGATGCAAACCGACGATGGACAGGTTGTAGAACCTCATTCGGTATCTGCCGGACTCGATTATCCAGGTATCGGCCCAATGCACGCTCATCTTTTTGACGTTGGACGTGTAAATTTTACAAGCTCTTCTGATGACGAATCTCTCAAGGCTGGTATCGATCTTAGCCGTGCGGAGGGAATAATTCCGGCGTTGGAATCGGCCCATGCTATCGCTGCGCTCAATAAGTTCAAATTTGAAAAAGATGATGTGGTGGTTGTAAATCTTTCAGGTAGAGGCGATAAGGATCTTGAGACATATATCAGGTGGGGTAATTACTAAAACGGATACTGGAATTGGCGTTCACAACGATAACAATGAGAAACAGAATTAAAGAACTTTTGTCAAGCCGCAAGAATGGAATTCTTTCCATTTACTATACAGCAGGCTTTCCATCCCTTACTGCAACTTCCAGTATTGCTGAATCGCTTGCTGCAGCAGGTGCAGACATCATAGAAATCGGAATTCCATATTCAGATCCTGTTGCTGATGGCCCAACGATACAAGCGAGTAACACGGTCGCACTGAAGAATGGTATGAAGCTGTCAATGTTAATAGAGCAGGTACAAGAAATTCGCAGCAAAGTTGACATTCCCATTATCTTAATGGGTTACATCAATCCTGTATTGCAGTATGGCATCGAGCGATTTGTCAACGATGCATCAGCTGCTGGTGTCGATGGCGTTATCTTACCCGATCTACCAATGGATGAGTATCTCACACACTACAAACAACTGTTCGAGTCGGCAAACCTTACGAACACCTTTTTGATTTCTCCAACTACCTCAGAGGAACGAATTCGAAAAATAGACGCCGTTACAGATGGTTTTATCTACGCTGTTTCAGCGTCAAGCATTACCGGTGCCAAGGGAAAATTTGAAAAGCATCAACTTGATTACTTTGATCGCCTTAATAAAATGAAATTAAAGAATCCTTATCTGATAGGATTCGGGATATCAAACCATGAGACATTTGCAACTGCATCGAAGTATGGGGCTGGCGCAATAGTGGGCAGTGCGTTCGTTGATCTATTGCAGAAGTCCAAAGATTTGAAAACTGATATAACTCGATTTGTGCACTCATTGAGATCCAACGGCACTCAATCTTCCAATCTTTAAATCTTCCAATCTTCCAATTTTCCAATCATGATCATTCAACTTACACCTTCGGTCACGTTATCAGAAAAGGAAGCTATCCTTCAAAAGGTAAAGAGCCTTGACTATAAATCAGCGCAGGTAGCAACACAACGGAATGTCTACATTGTGGGTATTGGCAAAAAGGAATTTGACCTTCGACAGCTGGGTCACATGCCTGGCATTGCTGATATTCATCGAGTGTCTGATGATTACAAATTGGTATCGCGCAAGTGGAAGGTTAGCCGTACGCACATTGATCTGGGAGACGGTGTCAGCATTGGAGATGATACTTTTTCAGTGATGGCTGGGCCGTGCTCGATAGAAAACGAAGGGCAAGTCCAGCAAACAATTGATCATTTGCTAAAAAATGATGTTCGAATTATGCGCGGTGGGGTATTTAAGCCCAGAAGTTCGCCCTATGCATTTCGAGGAATGGGTGTTGAAGGTTTGATGATGTGGCATTCCCTTGCCCGTAAGGCTGGTATTAAGATTATCAGTGAAGTAATGCAGGTCAGCCAGATCGAAGTGATGTATGATTACGTTGACATTTTTCAAGTAGGTGCGCGCAATACCCAAAATTTTAATCTCCTGGATGAACTTGGAAAAGTAGACAAACCAGTAATGATCAAGCGAGGCATCTCAGGCACAATAGAAGAACTTTTATATTCGGCTGAATATGTATTCTCCGCCGGAAACGAAAAGTTAATGCTTTGTGAACGAGGTATTCGTACATATGAAAGGGCCAGCCGTAATACACTTGATATCAACGCTATCCCTATACTCAAGGAAAAAACGCATCTTCCTGTCATCGCCGATCCTTCTCACGGAATTGGTATACGCGAGTACGTCGAGCCCGTAGCACTCGCTGCCGTTATCGCGGGAGCTGATGGAATCATTTATGAAACCCATCAGAATCCGGAACACGCTGCTAGTGATGGACAACAAACTTTAAACTTTGAAGAATCGAGCGACCTGGTTTCTAAGCTGAGGAAGGTTTATGAGTTGCGGGAATCTTTCCTATAGTTAATCGTTAATAGTTAAATGTTAATAGTGGTTTGTGTTGATGTCACGAGTGCATCCGCATAGTCATATTTCCTAAGTGCTTAAACTTTAAACTTTAAACTTTAAACTTTAAACTTTTATCTTAGCACGCCCCTTAAATCGGCAGGCACGCGGTGAAAGTTAGGCCTGCACGCTCCACGATTAACTAATAACTATTAACGATTAACTGCTACGCAACTGGTTGCTTCTGCATAGCGCTCATCAATTGTTTCTCATTAGTAAGATCCAACCTTAACGGGGTTATCGAAACAAAACCTTGGTCGATAGCCCATCGATCGGTGCCTTCTTCGGCGGGTTCGAGGGGCATTACAGTAAACCAATAATGTTTGCGTCCGAGTGGATCGGTACCCGGGACTACCTTGCCATCATACTGTCGTACCGATTGGCGTGTCCACCTTATACCTACTGGCTTTTTCGGGAAGTTAACATTGACGAGTTTTAATTCCGGGTTTTCTATTAACAGCTTCAGCGTTTTCTCAACAAAAGGTTCTAAGGTGGCGAAGTCGGGTTCTGACTTTCCCGCAGGAGTACTAAGGGCAATCCCACGCATTCCTAAAAGCACTGCTTGCTTTGCCCCAGCCAGCGTTCCAGAGTGCCACATCGAATTGCCAAGGTTCGCGCCCATGTTGATTCCGGATAATACAATATCCGTCTGCGAGAGATGTGATCCCAATGCCACACAATCAGCTGGGGTGCCATTGACGCGATAAGCTTCAAGGTTTCCAAAATTAATTGGGGACTTTTTATAGAACAAAGGGCGCGAAGCCGTAATAGCATGTCCCATGGAAGATTGCTCAACGTCTGGTGCCACAACGCGGACTTCTCCAAAGCGAGAAGCGATCCGTGCGAGTGCAGCAATCCCCGGACTGTAAATACCGTCATCGTTCGTTACAAGAATTTTCATGAATGCACTGGATTACATTTTCGTGCCATTCGTTTTTGAATTGGGCGCTTAATTGCTTTCAAAATTTTAAAAATCGCATTCATGAAAGTTGCAACGGTTTTACACAACCCATCCGCTGGTGATGGTGAGAATTCCGATAAGGAATTAATCAATGCCATTGAGGCAGAAGGCTACAAGTGTGGCTATTTATCCACAAAGGATAAGAACTGGGAGAAGAAAGATTTCGATCAAATCGAATCAAAGAACGTTGACTTCATCGTTGTTGCCGGCGGCGACGGTACTGTACGGAAGTTAGCGCATGAACTCCTTGATCGAAAACTGATCGACAAAAAATTACCGGTAGCCTTGTTGCCGCTCGGCACCGCTAACAACATTGCAAGGACGTTAGGTATTCGAGGCGAGCCGGCAGAGATTGTTAGGGCGTGGCGAGATCATGCGATAAAGAAATATGATGTAGGCAGAATTGAAGGGGTTAAGAAACATAAGTTTTTTATTGAAAGTTATGGCCACGGGGTTTTTCCAAGGCTGATGAAGGAGATGAAGAAACTCGACAAAAGCAACTTTGAAAGTCCCGAACAAAAGATAATTACGGCACTCCAACTCCTTTATCAGATAATTCAAAACTATAAACCGAAAATTTGTAAGATGAACATAGATGGTAAGGACTACACAGGTAAATTTCTGCTCGTTGAGATAATGAATACCAGTTCAATAGGTCCCAACCTTCATTTGGCACCTTTTGCCGATCCTGGTGACGGGTTTTTCGAAGTGATTTTGATAACCGAAAATCAGCGAGAGGAATTTGCTTCATATGTAAAAGGCAAATTGAATGGGAAGGAAGAGTCTCCATTCTTTAGTCCGTTAAAAGCAAAAAAGCTTCAGATTTTCTGGGAGGGAACTGCTCTTCATGCAGATGACGAGCATATAATGCTGGATGACCCCACCGATGTGGAAATAGAACTGCAATCTGGATTGCTGGAGTTCTTAGTGCCGGCCGGAAAAACGGAGTAAACTATTGCTCTTCGGTCTGTGAATTTTTTTAACATAGACCCATAGGCCTGTAGAGAAAATTGCACAAGAACGAGCGTGTTCCCTAAAGTCATTCTTATTTCTTAGCCTATTTGGGTGGCAAGGAAATTGGAACTCCTATTTGGTTCTCAATTTTAGTTTCAATTTCAACCGTAAAGATATGATAGCAAGAGATGGCAATTGTGTGAGTCTGTGGCAAGACTCCGTGAATCCCAAACAGGAAACGTCCAGGAGTTTTAACAATACTGTTTTTGATGTAGCGATCGTTGGGGGAGGCATAACTGGTATAACCCTGGCGTTGTCATTGCAAAAGCAGGGAAAGAATTGTGTGGTCCTGGAAGCGCGCAATCTCTGTTTTGGGACCACAGGCGGAACGACTGCTCACATCAACACCTTCATGGACAATCCTTATTCAACGATGATTAAGGATTTTGGACTTGACGGCGCACAGATTGTCGCGCGTGCTGCCAATGATGCTATAGCTCTAATTGAATCCAATATTGCTGAATATAATATTGATTGTGGCTTCGAAAGAGCAAGCGCTTATATCTTTTCTCAGGACGAAAAACAAACTCAGGATCTAAACGAGATTTATGCGGCGTGCAACGAGGTCGGAGTAAGGGCCGAAGTCTCATCAGAGATACCAATTCCTGTTAATTTCAGAAAGGCTGTCGAAATACCAGGCCAGGCAAAATTTCATCCCACACGGTATGTTTTAGGCCTTGCTAAGTCCTTTGAAGATTTTGGTGGCGTTATCTTAGAACAATGCCGTGTCACCGATATTGAAGACGGGGAGCCTATTTCAATCAAAACCACCCGTGAAAAGTTGCAGGCACGCACACTCGTGTATGCAACGCATATTCCCCCTGGAATTAATTTGCTACACCTCCGTTGTCCGGCGTATCGCAGTTACGCTATGGCAGTGAAGCTCAAAGATCAAAATTATCCAAATGGGTTGGCGTATGATATGTATGACCCGTACCATTATTACCGAACTCAGGAAATTGATGGAGAAAAATATTTGATTGTTGGTGGTGAAGACCACAAGACAGGCGAAAATACGAATACAACCAAATCATTCCTTCAACTTGAGAGTCACATCCGTTCACACTTTGACGTAGCAGAGGTATCACATCGATGGTCATCACAATTTTTTGATCCTGTTGATGGATTGCCCTACATCGGAAAACTACCGGGCGCCAGCGACAACATCCTGGTTGCAACCGGTTATGGTGGTAACGGTATGACGTATAGCCATGTCGCTGCACTTGAACTTACTGAGTTGATTATTTTGAAACAGAGCAAATACAACGAACTATTCAGTCCCGGCCGTATCAAACCGGTAGCCGGTTTCACTGAATTTGTAAAGCACAACACAGACGTCGTCGGTCAATTTATAGGAAAATGGTTTGCCACGGAAAGACTGGAACAACTCTCTGCGTTGTCTGCCGATGAGGGAAAAGTTGTGAAGCTTAACAATGAGACGATGGCTCTCTACAAAGATGAAACTGGTAACTTACATGCTGTGAATCCAACATGCACCCATATGAAGTGTGCTGTAGCATGGAACTCAGCTGAAAAATCCTGGGATTGTCCGTGTCATGGGGCGCGTTATTCTGTGGATGGCGAAGTGCTCACTGGTCCTGCTGACGCTAACCTTGAGCTGATCGAGTTAAGGTCTTTGCTTGAGAAAGAAGATTGATCTTCATTTCCTTTAATCAGATCCAAGAGATCTTGGAGGACCGCGTCTACGAAAATTATTTGAACCTGCATAGGGTCATCGTTGTCCGACTCGATTTTGTTGATGCGCAGCAACTTCTCGCGGAAACAAATTGCGTAGTAGGCAAAGGGTATTTCAACGGAGCACTCTGGTACCGGAGCTGCATACCCCGTAATTCCAATGGACCAGTCTGTCGAAAACAATCTTATGGCATTGATCGCCATTTCAGACGCCACCTTTTCGGATACGCAATTGCAGCTTTCGGCATGAATCGGTTCAATTTTCAAGTGCCGCGCTTTTTGGCCGAGGTTGTACGCCGTTATCCCTCCCTGAAAAAATTTAGACGCGTTTTCTGCTGAACCCAGGGCTACTTGTAAATGTCCGGAGGTCAAGCTCTCGGCTACGGCTATTGTTTGGCGACGGTCGATCAGAAAATTCTTGATGTCGTCAATTACCTTCTCGTCATACATAACAACTATTTATGGTCGGCATGGCAATTTTTATACCCGCCGCTTTGTGCACCACGGTCCGAGTAAAATTTCCACAGACAAACAACTTAATCCCTTTCTGGAGGCTCCACAACGGCTGGTACAATTTTTTCGATAGGGTAGCATTTCTACTTCATGTTGAACTTTAAGTACGGTGATATGATACGCTCAGTAATAATGATTGTTGCCATTTTCGTAATGTTCTTGTTGACCGGTGCAAACTACAAAAATGCAGGTGCAAAAGTGGCTAAAAAGCATTGTATGGGCTATTCTGTTATCGCGGCAGACAAGGGTGTAGACTGCTATGGAGACACGATTAAACTTATGAAAGTGAATGGATACTTTGAGCGAGCACGTTGATCAAATGATGTATTAACCATCAACGGACTTCCGCTTAAGAATGCCAACGCCGGCTCCAAAGAAAATAATTCCAAGTATTGCCAGGGCCCATGGATGAAGGGCTACCAGATCCTTTCCAAAAATTCCAAGGACGCCTAGTATCAGGCCAACAAATCCAACAAGGGTTAAGATTAGTCCAACTATTTTTATCATATGAAGTCGTTTGATGCGACATCATATTCTCAAATGATGTGCCCTGCGATGTCGAACACCTTTACGCTAAATCTGCAGCCAACATACCATCAAGGGGAAAAAACGCACCCAAAGTGTGTCGACTATTTTCTACACTTTAATATAGAACCCGAAATTTAATAGTGTGTTCGATGGCTTTAAGTTTTGCAATTACCTCTTTGTCGTATTGTTTGTTGATGTCGGTGATCACATAGCCGATAAGCTCATTCGTCTTTAAATATTGGCCAACTATGTTGATCCCGTTTTCTGCGAGAACCTGATTGATCTTAGCAAGGATACCGGGTACGTTATTGTGAATATGAATCAGACGGTGTGCATTTTCAAGTATTGGCAAAGTAATGTTCGGGAAGCTGACACTATTTGAGGTGCTACCGGTATTGATATAATCCATAATTTTCCCAGGAACATAATTGCCAATATTTTCCTGTGCTTCTGAAGTACTGCCTCCGATGTGTGGAGTAAGAATAGTATTGGGCAGCCCCCGTAACTCAGAGACAAATTCTTCGTCGTTGCTAACAGGTTCTACAGGAAAAACATCTATTGCACAACCTGCTACCTTACCGTTAAGAATATTTTCTCGTAAAGCCTGGATATCGACAATGTGACCGCGGCTGAGATTAATGAAGATCACGCCCTTTTTCATCAGGTCAAATTCTCGCGCGCCGATGAGATTTTCGTTTGAAGGCCTACCATCCACGTGAAGGGAAATGACATCAGCTTGTTCCAACACCTCTTTCATTGTTTTGCATTTCACTGCATTTCCAAGCGATAACCTTTCCTCAACATCGTAGTAAAGAACCTTCATGCCAAGCGACTCAGCAATCACGGAAAGCTGGGTTCCAATATTTCCGTATCCTACAAGTCCTAGTTTTTTGCCGCGTACCTCAAAACTTCCCTTGGCCGATTTATCCCAAACACCCTTATGCATCTTTACTGATTTGTCGGGAATACCACGCATCAGCATAATCATTTCTGCTACAGCTAATTCTACAACGGAACGGGTATTGCTAAATGGTGCATTGAAAACTGCGATACCTTTTTTTGTTGCAGTTTTCAAATCGATCTGATTGGTGCCAATACAAAAAGCTGCGATAGCCATTAGTCGATTTGCATTCTCCAACACTTTAGCTGTAACCTGAGTTTTGGAACGAATTCCAAGAACTGAAACATTTCTTATTTTCTCACAAAGTTCATCTTCTGTCAGTGCTGCATGATATACTTCCACGTTGAATCCCTCAGCTTTCAACAGTGCTACAGCAACTGGATGGACATTTTCAAGGAGGAGAACATTGATTCTATTCTTGGGGTAAGAAGTCACGGTATTCAATTTATTCAGGTATAAAAATTCATCAAGACTTGGTGCTATATGGTCGGCTTTGCTTTTCACACTTTCGCGCTCTACATTTTCCGTGAACGCGAAGAATTTATTTGCAAGTCCAGCCTGCTTAATTTCGTAATCTGTATATCCATCTCCGATTACGTAGATGTCACCAGGTAAGTTTAATTTCTTCAGTAGCTCTGCTTTGCCTCCATTGGCGGAAAGGGGGTTGTTCTGATCGAAGCCGATCACACGTCCGGTATCATCAAACTTAAACTCATTCGCAAGAACATTGGTTGGCTTTACTCCGAACTCGGTTACGATTGGCTCGATAAATTCTTTGAAGCCATTGGAGATGATATATACGTTATCGGAATGCTCCTGGAAAAATTCTTTGTTTCGTTTAAAGGATTCGGAAACCTTACTCTTTAATTCTTTGATAAGGTAGGGGATGTGTTTGCTGGTAGGCGCCAATAAATTAAGTCGCTGTTCAAGCGATTCCCGAAAGGAAATCGATCCATCCATTCCCTTATTTGTGATCTCCGCGATCTGCTTTTTTCTAATTTCTTTCTCGGGATGATCGCTCAAAGAGATGTCGGCAAGTACGTCAAAGGCTTCAACCTTGGTAAAGGTGCTATCGAAATCGATTACGAAGTATTTATTTGGTGTCATGGTGGATAATGGAAACGCAAATGTAATGGATTTCTCAATCCAGAATCACAGGTTGCAATTATTGTTAATAGTCGTAAGGTAGAAGGATTTTCTGGGTGTTACGCAACCTGGATGACTTGTCGTTTCTAAAGGCGTGACATTCTGGAAAAATGCTTATATTTCTATAGAACTTTTTTCCGCACAAAGCTAACCGTTGGGCATTATGGACGCGCGTTTATCTGCATTTTATCCGCTGTCAAACTACGCGCTCATCATACGGCTACTTGTATTGATTCGACACCAACCATACTATCATATGAAGTTAACTACAACTGTTGTGTTTTTATTGGCATGTCATCTTGCCAATGCTCAATTTTCTAAAGGCGACATTTTCGTAGCTGGCGGTTATTCTATAACCGTTCAAAAATCGGACTACGATAATGGAGAGGACAACAAGAATAGGTCGTTCTATGTGTATCCTGAAATAGGATATTTCTTAAATCATCAGTACGCAGTAGGAGGTGGACTGAGCTTTTATTCATCGAGAAACAGGTACGAGCCTTCCCAGGGAAATTACCAAGAGGCAACGGACCGTGCTTTGGGTGCGTATTTATTTGTAAAAAGATATTTCCCCATCTCAGAAAAATTTTTCTTTTCGATAGACGGATCAATCAACTACAGCAGGGGAAAATCAACCTCTTCCAGCGGTGGTATTGAAACCACAAGCAAAGCATACACATTATCTCTAAACGCGTCGCCGAGTCTTATCTTCTTTCCCTCATCTAACTGGGCAATAGAGGGCAGTATCGGAAGTATTAGCTTAAGTCATGCAAGGGGAATATCTAACGAATCAAAAACAACATCGTTCGGTATTAACTACGGAAGCATTTCATTGGGATTAGCGTATTATTTTCGCAGAACAGCGGAATAACGGATCGCCATCCTGACGATCCGTTATAAAATGCATGACATTACCTCATGCCTTATGAAGTGACTAACAGGATAATTATTTGTTTGCCGGAGGGTTGATCATGATATGCGCCCGGTGTGTTCCTGGATCCATAATCCATGGCATTCCCGGTGCTTCGGGCTTTAACGGTAAACCCGTACTCTCTGCAGTAGCCCAGGGGATATATACTACATAACGCAGATTGCCATCTTTAACTGCACCTGTTTTCGCATCATAATTTTCCTCCTTTGCGGAAAACACAAACAACGAAGTTGGTTGCGCTGGCATGGCCAACTTTTTACTTTTTACTTCTTCTTCGCGAATATCAAATATCTCCTGAAAAGATTTTCCCTCTTTCTTAAGCTCACGTCCGCGTGCCATGAACGGTTCCAGATCCTTGTGATAGCAGGAAACACTTAGACCGGGTTGCTTCGGGTCATCAGCGAGACACACCATTTCATTCGAGCCCTTGCGCAGTACGACGAATTCCCCTTTTTCAGAGTATCCATAAACCATAGCATTTTCGCGCAGCCCTTCAGGCGCAGCCAATACGGCCGCTGCAATTTGACTTTCTTTTGATGGTACATTTTGTGCCATAAGGCTGAAGGCACAGCACAGCAGGGCCAAAACAATTGTTGTCTTTTTCATAAGGTTAGTGGTTTGCAAGTATTATCGTTAAAATTCATAGTCATGCTGAATCACGGTATGGCTACCAGCCAATACCATAGTCTTCTCCATGGTTACTCGAACCTCCCCAAAACGTTCCATGCTTCCGATCAAAGAAAATAGCATTGATCGGTCCTGAGGTTCGTTCATCAAATGAAAGTTTATAACCCATACCATGAAGTTGTTTGCGTATAAATTCCGGCGTACTTGAATGAAGAAGTATGGCGCCCGGTTGAGGTTTACGGTTCTCACCACCCAGTGACAAATAAAGCTGGAACGTGTTGATATTGGGTGCTTCGGCAGCCTCCTGAACATTCATTCCAAATTCCACGACATTCAAAAAGAATTGAAGTAAATTCTGATCCTGCGAATCACCGCCCTGAACTGCAAATGATAGGAATGGTTTTCCGTCTTTCAAGGCGAGGGTGGGAGTGAGGGTTACCCTTGGTTGTTTTCCAGGTGCCACCACGTTGTATGGATTTAACTTCGGATCGGTAACGAAGCTTTGCATTCTCTGACTCATCCCAATGCCTGTCCTGCCCGCAATACATGCAGGTAGCCACCCACCGCTTGGCGTTATGGATACAACCCAACCATCTTTGTCTGCCGCCTGCACCGATGTGGTTCCAAGCCAAAAACTATTCAGGTATTTCTCACCTAACGGATTGGCTACTGTTCCTGTCGAGGTTTGCGTCCAACCTTTCAAATAATCAAGGTAGGGGTTAGTTTTCCCCTGAAAAGGATACGGATCTCCAGGGACAACCGATGCATTGTTATTATCCGGATTGATACTCTTGGCGCGTTCTTTTGCATATTCCTTCGAAAGCAGTCCCTGCATGGGTTCTGCAGGCTCAAACGCTGGATCGCCATAGTAAAAATCCCTGTCAGCGAAAGAAAGATTCATGGCCTGGTACAACGTATTAATATATTTTGTTGAATTGTATCCCATCCCTTTGAGATCGAAATTTTCAAGTATGTTCAACATTTGTAGCATCGCGGGCCCTTGTGTCCATTGCGAAAGCTTGTATACCTCTATACCCTTGTAGTCTGTTTTCAGCGGTTCCTCAATTTTCGGTTTCCATCGCGCCAGATCTTCATTTGTTATCAATCCGCCTTGCTCCTGACACCCACGGACAAACTCCCTGGCTATATCTCCCTTGTAGAATCGTTCTTCTGCGGCGTAGATTGCTTCCTTCCTTGACTTTCCTTTTTTCAATGCCTGCTGTTCTGATTCAATCATTTTTTTTAAGGTTTCAAGTAAGTCGGCTTGCTTGAAAACCTCTCCTGGCTCGGGAGCTTCGCGTTGCTCGCCAGCATGAGGCAAAAAGACGGCTTTCGAATAAGGCCATTGCTTGATCATTTCCTTATTTGTTTCCATGGCATTGGCTGTCTGAGCTTCGATCGGATATCCCTCCGCCAATTTCATTGCAGGCGCCAGAACGTCTTTAAGGCTCATCGTCCCGAATTCGGCCAGCATCAGACAAATACCTCCAGGTGTTCCCGGCGTCACTGCTGCAAGAGGTCCATATTCCGGCGGAAAATTCATTCCTTTTTCTTTGAAGAATTCTGGTGTTGCGCCGTTAGGTGCCACGCCCAATGCGTTTATTCCGATAACCTTTCCGGTCTTGGGGTTGTAGATCAGGGCCTGGGTTTCGCCTCCCCAACTTAACACATCCCACATCGTGCACGTAGCTGCGACCATCGCGCATGCAGCATCAACCGCGTTTCCTCCGTTTTGAAAAATCATAGCGCCCGCGGTTGCGGCTAAAGGCTTTCCAGTAATCGCCATCCATTGATTGCCATGTAAAACAGGCTTCTGGGTTCCTTCCGGTCGAGCGTTAAAGATCTGCGCCTGTAGCGTTACCGTTAGTTGGAGTGTCAGAAAAAACAATATATACTTCATCGCCTTAATAGAATTCAATAAGTGCCTCTGTATAAATGATCATTTTTCGGATTTAGAATTTTCTTCAAGGGAATTTGTGATCCGCCAGTGCTGTCGAGCCATGTCCACATTTCATTTCTCAAGGTCTTGGATAGTTCCCGATGCGCTGGGTCCCTGATGAGATTATAGGCTTCATGCGGATCAGATTGAAGATCGTATAGTTCGTTAATACCCCACATGCCGTGATTAAATATGTATTTATAGCGATCGGTTCTCACGCCAAAGATCGACGGCGTTTGTGGAAAGGCATCCTCCCAGTAGTATTCATAAAATACTTTGTTTCGCCACGGCATTTCTCTGCCTTCAAGCAAAGGAGCAAAAGACTCGCCCTGCATTTGTTCAGGTTTTTTTATACCTGCCAACTGCAGAATAGTTGGAGCGACATCAATATTTTGAATCATGGAGGAAATCTTCGTGTTCGGTGAAATCATTTCGGGGCACCATACGAGCAACGGAACCCGCATAGATTCTTCATACATATGACGCTTGTCTATAAGCCCACGTTCACCAAATGAAAATCCGTTGTCGCCCATATAAATTACCATAGTAGACTTGTCGAGTCCATTGGCTTTGAGATATTCCAATACGCGACCAATGCTTTCATCTATTCCCAGCAGCGTTTCAAGGTATTGACGGTAGAAAGCGTCGAAATCAATTGCGCCATCGTACATATAATCTACCCCGTGCCAACTGTATCGCTGTTTTCTTACCCACTCCGGAATATCGCGAAGATTCGTTTTGATACTTGTTGCCTCATTCTTTATCTGATTTTGGGAGAGTCCAAATGTTTTACTGGTGTCAGTTGCGGTAAGAAACATTGACGGAGGATAATGAACCTTAGCGTTGGCGTAGGTATCCTTGTGTCTTTTAGCCGGACTAAAATTTGCGTGCACGGCCTTATGAGAGAGGTAGAGGAAAAATGGTTTATCATCCTCTACATCTTTTAGCCATGATAACGCGTGATCGGTAAGCACGTCGGTGATATAAGCACTATCGCTGTACACTACTTTCTTGCCATCAACATTCAAAGTAGGATTGTAGTAATCACCCTGACCTTTGAAGCTAACCCAATGGTCAAATCCCTTTTGGGGACGATCATCCTGGTCCCCCATATGCCACTTGCCAATGAATGCAGTAGCGTAACCGTTGTGCTGCAGATATTGTGGGAAAAATTTCAACTCCTTAGGCATTGGCGCCTGGTTATCGACAATCGTATGGGTATGGGCATATTGGCCGGTTAGGATTGACGCACGGCTCGGTGAGCACAGCGCAGTCGATACAAAAGCATTCTGACAATGCGCACCTTCCAGGGCAAGCCGATCCATGTTAGGAGTTTTTAACTCGGGCACTTTTCCCGTAAAGCCCATAAAATCATAACGGTGATCATCGGACAAGATGAAAATCACATTCCGCGGTTTAACGCCGTCGATGGTTTCAAATGCAAGTTCGCCTTTAGTACTTTCTTTTCTTGAGCACGATAGGGTAAGGATGCAGACGCAAATGCATATCGATGACCTGAGGAAAAGGAAGCGAATAAGAGTCATAAATGTTTTCATTAATCTGCTTTCGTATTCGTTCCAAAAAAAATTGATAATACGAATCTAACTCTAACGTGACACAAATTGAAATACCGTTCATCACGTTATCATTGAATAACTTCATTTTTTAATCCTCTGTTTCCAGCATTTCAAGAACCTCATTAATCAACTCTGTATTCTTCAGACCTGGTTTGAGTTCGACGCCGCCCTTTAACACAATCCCGCTGATGTTGGGATTGGTTAAGATGGTTTGAATGTCATCTGTCGAATTTAGTCTTATAAGAACGGGAATAGTTGAATCAATCGGTTTGTCCCCAATCAGATAGGCTGGCGTGATAGGTAGCGCATCAAGTCGTTCGTCACTTCTTACAGACAGCAGTACCGGGACAGGGTAAGTGGAGATTGCCGACAGTTCAGCCATACCCATTTCCAGATAGTCTGGCTTGTAATCCTCAAGAATGCTTTCAAGTTGGGCGGCGTCCCTTAAGCCATGGACCTCAGCTACGATTTTTGGGCCCGTAACCCAGCCACGAATTTCCTGAAAATGTTTTGGCTTAATGTAATGTTCCTGTCCTTCCACGACACAAAATCCAAGGAGATCTACTCCCATTCCGGCGCAATATCTTGCATCGCTTAGATTTGATATGTTGCTCACTTTTACAAAGGTTTTCAATGCCATAGTTTTAATGCATTAGAAAAAATAACTTTGCAGCTTACGTTTCTCGCTGCTGCGGGATTCAGGTTGTCCTCAATTAGTAGAAAAACCCTCTGTCGGTGAAGCATTTTTTGAAATATTTAATTTTTTGCACTGCATTAGCTGCTGTTTCTTGCGATTCTTCAGATGAAGACCCGTCGGTGGATAATAGCAAACTTTACCTGCCGCTCAAACCTGGTCAGTTTCAGATCTACGATGTATCGGAGATTGTTTATACTTTAGGAGTGCCGGAGACGTTAAGATATGAACTTAAAACCGTTATAACCGATTCGTTTCCAAATTCTGCGGGAGGGTTTACGTATGTGATGCAGCGCAGTAAAAGAAACGAGGGTGAGCAGAATTTTAAACCACTTGATACCTGGTCTGTCAGACCTGGTATTCATGAGATTGTCGTTCAGGAAGAAAATATTTCGTTCGTGAAGATAAAATTGCCCGCAGAAAAGAACGCCGAATGGGATGGTAACCTCTTTAACACACTTGGACAAGATATGTACCTGCTGGAGGAAGTAAAAGCACCATTTTCTCTGAGCGGCGCGACCTTCGACGACTGCTTGATCATCAATCAAAACGACAACCAGGATTATGTTGTCTTCCTTGACCAACGCAAGGAAATATATGCAAAAAATACCGGCCTCGTTTATAAAGAATCTACTTTGCTTAACTATTGCACTGTTGGCGGATGCCTGGGACAACAAGAAGTTGAAAGTGGAACAATTTACAAGCAAATGATAAAGTCTCATGGAGTGGAGTAGGAGCATTATCGCCGTTTGTTTGATGCTGTTATCGTCCACGGGCTGGTCACAGGTAAATCGCTACATGGTTTTCTTTAAAGACAAAGCGGGTACCCCTTATCAAGTATCTGAGCCACTTCAATTTTTATCGCAGCGCGCAATTGATCGAAGAATTCAACAAGGTGTGCCCATCACAGCGGCAGACTTTCCGGTGAATAAGAATTATGTCAAAGGCGTTAGAGATGTAGGTGCAAATACCTTCTTTTCAACTCGCTGGATGAATGGCGTTTTAGTTCAATGCGACGTTTCGATCATTCCAGCTATTCAAAGTCTGCTGTATGTGGATAGAGTGGAATTTGTCGCGCCCTACGAAAGGCTGATGACCAATGGCCGACGACGAGCAGAGTTGAAGACAAAGGAGATAAAAACTGCGTCATCTACACAATTCCAGCTGCAGATGATTGGACTGGATGAGATGCACAATTCAGGCTATCGGGGAAATGATGTTATTGTCGCGGTCTTCGACGGTGGGTTCCCCGGTGTTGACACGGCACAGCCATTCCAACACATCTTTGATCAGGGCCGCATCAACCTGACGGCTTCGACGGACTTTATCCGGAATAGTAACGACGTATTTCAGTATGATGATCATGGTACCCAGGTATTCTCTATCATCGCCGGTTTTCAGGAAGGATTTTTCACCGGTGGTGCATACGAAGCCGAATATCAGCTTTACGTTACTGAAGATCCAGGCAGCGAATTCCGAATCGAAGAATATAATTGGTTGTTTGCTGCTGAGCGTGCCGACAGCGCCGGTGTTGATGTGGTAAATTCTTCGCTTGGTTACTACGACTTCAACGATAGCGACATGAATTATTCTCAAAGTCAAATGGATGGCAAGACGACTATTGTTTCCAAGGCAGCACAAATGCTTGCCGACAGGGGAGTTATTGTAGTGTGCAGCGCCGGGAACGAAGGGAATATTGCCTGGAAATTGATAACTGCACCAGCAGATGCAAAAGATGTTTTGGCAGTCGGCAACGTAAATAGTGCCGGACTAAGGGCGGGCTCAAGTTCGACCGGGCCAGCGGCTGATGGTAGAATAAAGCCCGATGTTGCTGCATTGGGTGTTAACACGAGTGTTATAAAACCTAGTGGGGCCCTTGGTTCAGCGTCAGGAACATCACTAGCCTCACCGTTGGTGGCCAGCCTCGCAGCAGGAATACGTCAAAGGTATCCTCAGCTTACGAACATTGAAATAATGAATGCAATCCGTAATTCTGCGTCTCAATCGGCAAACCCGGATAACCTGCTTGGATTTGGGATTCCTAATTTCACAGCAGTTGTAAATTACATCGAGCAATCCCACCAGGAAAACGTGTTTGAAGTTTATCCAAATCCCGTCACGAAGGATTCGATTACAATAAGTCCCTATGATCCGAACCAGGTGAGGTCGTGCAAGATCGAAGTTTTGACTTCACAAGGACAAACCGTCTATGAGGCGTCTGTAAAATTCTCATGGGCAAATCGAACGCATACATCCTACGTTACGAATCTACCTTCCGGGTTATACTTTATGAGAATTTCCTGGGGCGATAAAAGGTTTACGTACAGATTGGTTAAAGTGTAATCGCGGAATATCTCTCCTTTGTATTATTCTTTGCGTGTCCTTCGCGCACTTTTGCGTGAACAGGTATTAATCTGGAACTATTTAAATCTTAAATATCCTTGGTTTGAGTTTCTGCCCCAAGCAATAGTATACTTCGAAAACTTTGGTACTTTTACTGCACAAAAGTTTAATCCCATACTTTACAATCAAGGTTAAAATGCGCAGCCATCTGGTCGCCCCCTCCATACTCGCAGCAGATTTCGGTAACCTGGAGCGCGATATAAAAATGATCAACGACAGTGAGGCCGATTGGATTCATGTCGACATTATGGATGGTGTTTTCGTTCCTAACTTTTCAATGGGGATACCAGTGATAGAGGCAATAAAACGTCATGCAAAAAAACCTCTCGACGTTCACCTTATGATCATTCATCCCGAACAACATGTCAGCGCATTCCGGGATGCAGGAGCCGATCATATTAGTGTGCACGTTGAAGTTTGCAAACACCTTCAGAGGAACATTCAGCAAATTAAAGATCTTGGTTGTCTGGCCGGTGTAGCCCTCAATCCCCATACACCAGTGAGTGCGTTGGAAAACGTAATTGCCGAAATTGATCTGGTCTGTGTCATGTCAGTCAATCCCGGGTTTGGGGGTCAAAAATTCATTGAGCAAACTTACCAAAAGGTTGAGCAGTTAAGAGATCTGGTTGATGCGACAAACTCTAAGGCGAAGATCGAAATTGATGGTGGGGTTAATATTGAAAATGCGCGAAAGTTGTTGGATGTGGGAGCGGACGTTCTCATTGCTGGAAATTTTGTTTTCAGTAATAACGACCCGAAGGCAGTTATCAGGCAACTAAAAGGTATCTAGTACGTACAAATCCCACTGAGTATGCTGGCAATCCTGTTGTCTTTCGGCAGGATTTTTGAATTTGCCAGCCTGACTCAGGTATGAAAATGTCGTCAAGATCATCCTCCTTTGTAACTCTAAATTTTTATTTTAAATGATGTCATCTGCAATTAAGACGGTCTGCATGATCGCTCTAGTTTCCATAGCTGTTTCCTGTCAGCAGCGAACAGTAACGCGCGTAGAACCAGATACGCAAATTGATCTTAGCGGAAGGTGGAACGACACGGATTCGCGCATGGTTGCCGAGAAAATGATCAACGATCTTTTCGCATCAGAACGTTTTCAAGAATACGCTCAGCAACGTAATAAGAAACCAGTTATCGTAGTGGGACTCATTAGAAATAAAACGAGCGAACACATCGATGCTGCGAATTATGTCAAGAAATTTGAAATGGCGATCTACAATTCCAATGCTGCAGATCTGGTGGAATCAGATGAGTTTCGTGATCAATTGCGAAAAGAGCGTGCGGAACAACAGGATTTTGCAGACCCTGCTACGATCGCTCAGTGGGGTAAAGAGACTGGCGCTGATCTTATGCTTTTCGGAGAAATGACCTCCGAAGTTGACTCGCATAACAACCGGCGGGTGGTTAATTATATTACTACACTTTTTCTAACGAATGTCGAAACCAACAAACGGGTTTGGTATGGACAGCACGAGATCAAAAAGCTGGTAAAAAATTAATTGTGTCTCCAATTAGGAAAGCGGTTACATTTTTTTTGTTGTCTGCATTTGCTTTGATCGTTGGTGCGTGCGCAACCTATTATCAAAAACACTTTGACTTCAATGCCGAATTTGAGCACGGTAATTTGGAGAAAGCGCTGGAAGCTCTGAAGAAAAGAGAAAGGGAAGGGCAGGGTAAAACACGATTCTTATACGATGTCAACAAAGGCTTGTTGCTCTCCATTCTCGGTAAATATGAGGAGAGCAATATTTACTTCGAAAAAGCTTTTTTGTTTGGCGAAGATTACCGTATTAACTACCTGGCCGAAGCAACTTCATATTTTACCAATCCAAATATAACAGCATATCGGGGCGAGGATCACGAACATTTGATGATCCTGTATTTCAAAGCGGTCAACTTTCTAAAAATGAACAAGCCCCAGGAAGCGCTTGTCGAATGTCGCAGGTTAAATATTAGGTTGAATCAACTCAACGATAAATATTCTTCACCGAGTAAGTTCCAGCGCGACGCATTTATTCACATGCTGATGGGAATAATCTACCAATCAACTGGTGACTACAATAACGCATTTATCGCTTATCGCAATTCTTTGGAAGTATATCAGGACGATTACGCAAAGATGTTCGGAATGTCTGCGCCGATGCAATTGAAAATTGATCTTCTCAATACCGCATACTGGACAGGATTTCGTGACGAGTTTGAAAATTACAAGATGCAATTTAACATGCAGGATTATCAAGTGTCAAAGCCAGAAGCCGAATTGGTTTTCTTTTGGCACAACGGCCTGGGACCTGTAAAGGATGAGTGGAGTATCAACTTTGTCATCAATGCAGGTGCGGCAAATACAATGATTTTTTCTAACGGTGACATGAACTTCAGTTTCCCTTATGTAGTGAATGATCAAAAAGATCGGGACGAGCTTTCGAAACTTGAAATATTTCGCGTTGCTTTTCCACGGTACAGGGAACGCGAACTTTATTTCCGTTCTGCAAAAATTCAATCAGATTCCGCTGAATATTCACTGGAACTCGCAGAAGATATAAATAAGGTTGCCTTTCATAGTTTGCAACAAAGGATGCTCCAGGAGTTTGGAAAAGGATTGCTAAGAGCAGCTTTAAAGAAGGCTGCTGAGCATAGCATCAGGAAAGAAGACGAAACCCTTGGCGCAGTTATAGGCCTTATGAATGCAATCACCGAAAAGGCAGACACAAGAAACTGGCAAACTCTTCCGCATAGCATATTTTATTCTCGCGTCCCATTAAGGGAAGGCGTTAATCCGGTGAAGTTTACCTTAGAAAGTAATAATCAGCGGAATATCGATTATGACTTTACTTACAATGCGAAAAAAGGTGAAACACTATTCCATACCTTTTCATCGTTAGAAACAATGAGTGGACCATTCAGGTACTACTAGGATAGGATGATTGATGAATTTGCATTACCTTTACCCTTTAATGGCCAGATAATTAAAGGCTTACCTTTTTTATTGAAGGAGGTTTAAATCATTTTTTTCTGAAGCGTAACATTTTTATTATCACGCTCTTACTGTGTAGCGCTGGCGCTATTAGCGACGTATTCGGTCAGTATGAAAATGAAACTGACGCAACGATACCGTTAGAGCATTTCTACATCAAGCGCCAGGGAACTGGATTCTTCAGAAGAATATTGAGCAAGGTTACGTTTGGTTTGAGCACGGGCTACGGGAGTACAACCTTCAAACACGAGCTCGACGGATTTGGAATTCTTCAGAATCCCGGTGTTGCTCCACGACTTTTTCAGCCCTCAAATATTCCATCAGGTCATACTAATTGGTTCAACACTGTTACACCTGCTACTAATACAACTTCTGGCAGTTCGTTTCTCGTAAACTCCGATACGGCTACAATTGGATTCAAAAGCAAATCATTTAACATCCCGCTTCGGGCCACGCTTCACGTGGAGATCGACCGGTTTCGAATAGGGGGAGGATATTCATTTGAATATACCCGTGTAGGTGATTTCAGGCCGCTTAGCTATGGTGATCGAATCAACGATTACTCGTCGGACGTTTCCAGTTTCTTCCTGAAGAAATATTTCTTCTCTCTGGGTGCTGCTGTTTACAGATATTATGAATATCTCCTGGTTGTGGATGCAAACATCGGTGGCTATAAGTTGGGTAAAGACTTCGACGCCGGATCTATTAAGACGGGTGCCTTCTTCAATCTTGGGGTGACGGTTGAACGAGAGATGTCCGAATACTTCAAGTTGTTTGTCAGGCCGTCTTATGAGATTAAAAGCTTCGAGTTGGACTTCCAGGAGTCAGGCCAAAGCATCAATCATAAAATGAATGCGTTTTACGTTAACATCGGTGCTACCTATAGGCTACCTGAACTCCGTCGGTGTTTCCTGAAAAACTGCAAGGCGCAAATGAATCATGCGCACGGAAACAGAGAATATCGTAGCAGAGTTCATCCGATCTACAAAAAACAAAATCCACACTATGGGGAAAATCACCCCGTTATTATCAAGTACAAGGGGAGGAATAAGAGGAAGTTGAATCCTTATTGAAAGAGTTAATAGTTATTAGTTAAAAGTTAATGGTACGCTTGCTATCGGCAGCTTAAGCAGACCCGCTCGAAAAAGCCGTTGAGATCGGATTTTTAGTCTTTCCTACTCTGAATTCTTGCGAGATTCTATTAACTAATAACTATTAACTATTATACAAATAGCCTATCTTGCGCGTCTCAAAAAATAGCCTGAAATCATAACAATTTAATTCGTACATGGCAGAAGAGACCAATGATTTGCCGCCTGCAAGACAGAGCATTATCCCGATAAATATTGAAGATGAAATGAGGGGAGCGTACATCGACTATTCGATGTCCGTGATTATTTCCAGAGCACTTCCAGATGTCCGCGATGGACTGAAGCCGGTGCATCGTCGCGTGCTGTTCGGGATGCAGGAACTCGGTGTTAATTATAACAAACCTTATAAGAAATCAGCCAGGATTGTCGGAGAGGTGCTCGGTAAATATCACCCGCATGGTGATGCCTCAGTATACGACACTATGGTTCGCATGGCCCAGGATTGGTCGCTGCGTTACACGTTGGTCGATGGCCAGGGAAACTTTGGATCCATCGACGGTGATTCGCCAGCAGCTATGCGCTACACGGAGGCAAGGCTTAGAAGAATTGCCGAGGAACTGCTCGCGGATATCAATAAAGACACGGTTGATTTTCAGCCCAACTTTGATGATTCGCTGGAGGAGCCCTCAGTACTTCCGGGAAAGCTTCCAAACTTGTTGGTAAACGGATCTTCCGGTATTGCAGTGGGGATGGCCACCAATATGGCGCCCCACAATTTGAGGGAGGTAATCGATGGGATCATAGCCTATATCGATAATAACGAAATTACCATTCCTGAATTGATGAAGTTCGTTACCGCTCCCGACTTTCCAACAGGCGGAATTATTTATGGCCATTCAGGAATACAGGAAGCCTACCTCACAGGGAGGGGAAGAATAGTCGTAAGGTCAAGGGCAGAGATTGTCACTTCATCTAGTGGTAAGGATCAAATTATTGTTACGGAGATCCCGTACATGGTCAATAAAGCCATGATGATTGAAAAGACGGCGGCGCTTGTCAACGAGAAAAAGATCGAGGGTATTTCCGATATACGTGACGAATCAGATCGTGAAGGCTATCGGATTGTTTATGATTTGAAGAGAGACGCAATACCGAATATCGTCCTAAACAATCTTTTCAAATATACCCAGCTTCAGTCGGCATTCAGTGTCAACAATGTTGCCTTGGTTAAGGGCCGACCGCTTACACTCAATCTAAAGGACCTGATCAAGTACTTTGTCGAGCACCGTCATGAGGTAGTTGTTCGCCGGACGAAATATGAGCTGGCTGAGGCGGAAAAAAGAGCGCATATCCTTGAGGGATATCTTATCGCATTAGATAACCTTGATGAAGTCATTTCACTCATTCGATCTTCTAAGGATCCAGACACTGCAAGGGAAGGGTTGATCAGTCGGTTTAATCTTTCAGAAATCCAGGCAAAGGCGATTCTTGACATGCGCTTGCAAAGGCTTACCGGTCTTGAAAGGGAAAAGATTCAGCAGGAGTATGAAGAGGTAAAGAAACTAATAGAGCACTTGAACAATATTCTTTCGGACGAGTCTCTCCGAATGAATATTATCAAAGAAGAATTGACGGAATTAAGGGAGCGATACGGTGATGACCGACGCACCGAGGTTGTGGTAAACGAAGACGACATCTCTTTTGAGGATATGATACCTAACGAGGACATGGTTATTACCATTTCTAATCAAGGCTACATCAAAAGAACATCGTTGTCCGAATATCGGACGCAGGGAAGGGGTGGCATAGGTTCTCGTGGAGTAGTCACCAAGGAAGATGATTTCACTGAACATCTTTTCATCGCCCAGGCACACAACTATCTGTTGATATTTACAAACCAGGGAAAGGTGTACTGGAAAAAAGTATACGAAATTCCTGAGGGGACGAAAACTTCCAAGGGAAGGGCAGTTCAAAACCTGATCAACATTGAACCGGGCGACACGGTAAGGGCTATCATCAACGTAAAAAACCTCGAGGACGAACAATACATCAATAATAATTTTGTGATATTGTGCACCGAAAAAGGTACTATCAAGAAGACTTCTTTGGAAGCTTATTCCAGACCTCGGCAGGGTGGTATCAACGCCATCTCTATCCAGGAAGGTGATAGGCTACTGAACGCCTCCTTAACAAATGGTAATAATCACATTATCATTGCAAAAAGCGAGGGAAAAGCGGTCCATTTTCATGAAGGAGACGTTCGGCCAATGGGGCGGACCGCCACGGGAGTTCGCGCCGTTACGCTGGAATCTGAGAATGACAAGGTAATTGGGATGGTTTGTATAAACCGAGAGGACGCAAATTTGTTAGTTGTTTCAGAGAAGGGTTATGGCAAGCGGTCGTTAATCGATGACTACCGGATAACCAAGCGTGGTGGTAAAGGAGTGAAGACCTTGAACATCACGGAGAAAACTGGCAAGCTTGTTGCCATCAAGGAAGTTGTCGATGAGGATGAGTTGATGATTATCAATCGTTCTGGCATAACCATCCGGATAAAAGTAAGTGAGCTTCGGATCATGGGCCGTGCTACGCAAGGCGTTCGACTAATCAAATTGAATGAGGATGATCGGATTTCCTCAGTAGAAAAGATTCAGAAGATTGATAAAATAGAAGAAGAACAACCCTAATCAATTAATAATAAACCTGTATTCAAATGAAACGAATTACACTTTTACTGTTGATGTTAACCACAGTATTTGTCTATGCACAAAAGTCGCCCAAGCCTAACCTAAACAAGGCACTTAATTCCTGGAAGGAAGGAAAGCTCGACGAAGCTAAATCCAATATCGATCTTGCGACAACCTATGAAAAAACCAAGGACGATGCGAAGACCTGGTATTATCGCGGACTGATTTACGCATCCATCGATACGACATCCAACGAAACTTACAAGGGTTTGGCAACTGATGCATATAAAACTGCTGTCGAATCTTTTAAGAAAGCAGATGAGCTCAACGGCAACGACAAGGAATTATTTATTACTGACGCGAGCGGTCTCCCTATGCTAAAGTCGCAGCAGATTGCGAACTGGCAAGGTAACTACCTTAACATGGGTGCTGCTCAGTATCAGGAAGAAGACCTTGAAGGCGCATTGAAAAACTTTGAAAAGGCTCAGGAGATTTCTCCTAACGATACCACTGCATATTTTTATGCCGGATTTGTTGCCAACAGCCTTGAAGACTATGACAAGGCAATTACGAATTTCAAGAAGTATAATGAGTTGGGTGGTAAATCATCTGATGGTTACTCCATCATGATCAACATCAATAGTGGTCCAAAAGAAAATAAAGAAGAAGCTCTAAAACTTGTAAGAGAAGCAAAGGCAAAGTTCCCGGCAAATCAGGACTTTCCTAAGGTTGAGATCGGATTGCTCATCGATCTGAAGAGAATAGATGAAGCAAAATCAGGATTGGAAAATGCTTTGAAGTCTGAGCCTAACAACAAGATCCTTCACTTTTACCTTGGATATGCGAACGCCAGCCTGAACAATGTAGCGGAAGCGAAAAAGAACTATGAAGATGCCTTGAAGCTCGATCCTCAGTATTTCGAAGCTTCGTTATACCTGGCGAAATTGATGATAACAGACGCAGTCGCGATCAAAAAGGAAATGGCTAACCTTGGTATTTCAGCTGCCGATAAAAAGAAGAAGTTCGATCTGGATAAGGTATTGGTAGAGAAACTCAAACTTGCATTGCCTTACTGGGAATCTGCTGAAAAGATTAAACCAGACGATCAGGAAGTTTTGGACACTCTTTACGGAATTTACACAGACCTTGACATGCAGGATCAGTTAAAGAGAGTAGAGAAGAGATATAAAGAACTCGGAATGGACAACTAAACAGTCCGTGCTTATTAGGAAAAGGTTGGCTGATGCCAACCTTTTTTATTTCCCGATATTCGTCATAAGGTTTACATTTAAATATATTTTAATGTCTCTATGCAAGTCGCCCTTTTTGTGCCCTGCTATATCGATCAATTCTATCCAAAGGTGGCAATTGCAACGCTCGAGCTATTGGAAAAACTAGGGGTAGAAGTATTTTATCCAGAAAGTCAGACGTGCTGCGGTCAGCCTATGGCAAACGCGGGCTTTGAGCATAAGACAAAGGAGACGTCAGAACTTTTTGTAAAGAACTTTCAAAAATTCGATTATATAGTTTCTCCATCAGGAAGTTGTGTTCTGCATGTAAAGTATCACTTGATGTCTGAAAAATCTCCCGATGATGCGAAGGAAATTAGAGCAAGAACGTTTGAACTAACTGAATTCCTTACTGATATTTTGAAGATAGATACGTTATCTGCAAAGTTTCCTCATCTCGTCGGACTACATCATAGTTGTCATGGGCAAAGAGGTTTGAAGCTGGCGCAAATGTCGGAAATCGTTGGACCTGCGTTTTCGAAATCCGAGTATCTGCTGAATATGGTTTCCGGGTTGAAGCTGATAAACCTGGATCGTGCTGACGAATGTTGCGGATTCGGCGGAACTTTCTGTGTGACCGAAGAAGCAGTGTCTGTTAAAATGGGTGCAGATCGTGTTCGAGATCATATATCTCATGGCGCGGAAGTTATTACTGGAAGCGACATGTCTTGCCTGATGCATCTTGAAGGAATACTTCGAAGAAATAACAGCAATGTTCGGGTCTTGCACATTGCAGAAATCTTAAACTCTAACGAGTGATGGAACAGAACAAAAGTATATTGGATCACGCGACGCTTTCTGCAGTTTTTAACCGGGATGAAAAGCGTGTCGATTGGCATGACAAGACACTATGGTTTGTGCGCGAAAAGCGAGACAAAGCAGCTCGTCAAATTACTGAATGGGAGGAACTGCGATCGCTGGCATCCCAGATAAAAGAAAATGTCCTTGGCAATCTTCACAATTATCTGGTGCAGTTTGAGAAGGAAGCAATGGCAAATGGAGTACATGTACATTGGGCTGCTACTGCAAAGGATCATAATGAAATTGTCCACAACATCATTCAAGATAAAGGTGTTACGAGGATCGTGAAGAGCAAGTCGATGCTTACAGAAGAGTGTCACTTGAATGAATATCTTGAGTCAAAGGGTATTGAAGTTGTTGACACCGATCTCGGTGAGAGGATCGTCCAACTGGCAAAAGAATCTCCAAGTCATATTGTGTTGCCCTGTATACATAAGAAGAAAGAGGAGATTGGAGAACTGTTCAACAAGCACTTGGGGACTCCTCAAGGTAATGCTGATCCCCAACTATTAACATCGGCGGCCCGTGCTCATCTGCGTCAGCATTTCATGCAAAGTTCTCTGGCGCTCACCGGTGTAAATTTCGCTGTTGCTGAAACTGGTGAAATTGTTGTGTGTACCAATGAAGGGAACGCTGACCTCGGTGTACAGCTTGCAGATACTCATATCGCATGCATGGGTATTGAAAAGATTATACCTCAGAGAAAACACCTTGGAATATTTTTAAGATTGCTGGCGCGTAGCGCTACCGGGCAACCGATAACGACATACTCCAGCCATTTCAGAAAACCGCGTGACGGTCAAGAGATTCATTTAGTTCTTGTCGACAATGGGCGGTCAGAAAGATTGAAAAGCGATGACTTCAGAGGAGCTTTGAAATGTATTCGGTGTGGTGCCTGTATGAATACCTGTCCCGTTTACCGCCGCAGTGGTGGACACAGTTATCACTATGCGATAGCCGGACCGATTGGAGCTATCCTTGCACCTGGCATCGACATGAAGGAATATGCGGATCTTCCATTCGCATCAACTCTGTGTGGATCTTGCAGCAACGTCTGTCCAGTTAAGATTGATATCCATGATCAGCTTTATAAATGGAGACAGGTGATCGTAAAAAATAAACATGCCTCTGCCGGAAAGTCGCTGGGCATGAAATTCATGGCGGACATTCTTTCAAACTCATTGTTGTTTGAATGGACCGGACGCCTTGGAAGGAAGGTAATGAAAAACATTCCCTCTGTTGTAAGCAATCGATTCAACCCATGGTATACACGAAGGGAGATGCCGGCGCCTCCGTCAAAGTCATTTAAGGAATGGTATAAAATAAATCGGAAGGATGGGAAATAGGGAAAAAATCCTGCAACGCATATCGGGTGCGAAAGTCTCAGATACTCCATTGCCGACACTCAAAGATATCTCAATTCCTTTGGGTGATACGATCCAACGTTTTGTGGAAATGGTAACTGCAGTCGGAGGGAAGGTGATCGAGATCAAGTCGATGGACGAGGTGCCGGGGATTGTAGAAGAATTGTTTCCGTCGGCGAAGATCGTGTCGCCCATGAATACCGTACCCTGGTATAGTCCACACGTTGCAGCTGATCCACACACCTTCGAGGATGTAGATCTTGCAATACTGCCCGGGCATTTTGGCGTGGCTGAAAATGGAGCTGTATGGATTACTGATTCGCTGATGGGTGACCGTGCCTTGCCTTTTATTGTACAACACCTGGCATTGGTCGTAGAGAGAAAGACGGTCATTCCTACCCTTCACGATGCCTATGAAGGGATCGGATTAACTGAGTATAACTTTGGGGTGTTCATAGCCGGCCCGTCCAAGACGGCCGACATAGAGCAGTCACTTGTTTTCGGAGCTCATGGTCCCAAAAGTCTGATCATTTTCCTGTTGGGCTGAAACCGAAAAATTCCAGGTTCGACTTCAGGTCATCTTAGTAAAAAGCTCCTCAACAAGTTTCAATGTTCTGGTTAGTCACCGGGACATAACAATGGTTTGCCTCCAGTACGAATTTTCTCTTACCTTTATGGATTAATATGGGCATAATTGCGTCAAAATCAGGGAAATTAAGCAAGGCAGCTGCTATTGGAATCCTCCTTATGATGAGCTTCATTGCCACCATACAGGTGGATTCGGGCCCTCGAAAGAAGATGAGCGCTATAACTTGTGACGGTGATGAACCTGAAACAATAATTGTCCCACATGATCGACTACGAACTCGGCTGCTTGTGGATATCTTTAAGAAGCTGACGTTTCTGCCGTCTCCGCTCCGGCATGTCGCGCTGGTTGTTAGAGATGTTAAATTGAATAGTATGAAATTGCTCTTTGTGAATGCATATCAACGGAATGTATTCTATGTGTTCGCATTCTCCACTGTTCCTTAACCAAGCTTTATTATAATGAGCTTGATTAACAAAAGGAATAATTAACTGGAGAGATCCATTTCAGGATACTCCGATTTAAACTAGTGATTTTTTAAATGTCGATATCAGAACTTGTGAATCCTGAAGCGCTAATTCAGTATGGAGGGTTAGTACTTTTATTAGCAATAATCTTTGCCGAAACAGGATTGTTTTTTGGATTTTTTCTGCCGGGTGATTCACTCTTATTTGCGGCAGGCCTTTTGGCTGAGTCGCCGTACATTGATACACCCGTTGGTATTCTAATTGTACTTCTGATCACCGCTGCTGTCCTGGGCACAACAGTCGGTTATGGTGTGGGAAGATGGGCAAAGTCATACCTTGAGAACAGAAGCGAAAATTTCTTTTATCGGAAGAGGTATATCGAGATGACGGAGGAATTTTATCAAAGGCACGGTATGATGGCATTTGTCCTCGGCAGGTTTCTTCCAATAGTTCGCACTTTCGTACCTATTCTTGCCGGTATGACCCATATAAACTTTAATAAGTTTTTTATTTACAACGTGCTGGGTGCCAGTATTTGGGTTGTAACGATGGTTATGGCAGGACATCTTCTGGGCAACGCCTTTCCACATCTTATCGAGTATCTCGAATACATCGTTTTCGGGATGATACTCGTTACCACTGTGCCACTTATTATTTCCTTCTTCAGGAAAAAGAAGCCAGAGGGAAATTAACTGTTCAACTCACTGCGTTTGGTGACAAACGTGTGCACCAGATCAATGTAATATTTTGCCCTTCATAAGCGAGAAGTTTAGGTAGGATATTTCGTAATTTCGGGCCTAATGAAAGACCCACAGTTAATTGAGTATGCACCCGTTGTGCTCATGTTCCTACTGGCTGTCGGCTTTGTAGGAGTCACTATGTTAGCAACTCACTTGCTTGGCCCGAAGAGGAAAACCAAAACTAAGCTTGAAACATTCGAGTGCGGGATCGAATCAAAGGGTAATGCGAGGGCGCCTTTCAATATTAAATATTTCCTTGTTGCTATACTTTTTGTCCTCTTCGATATCGAGGTAATATTTATGTATCCATGGGCTGTCAATTTCAAGGAATTGAAAGTCGCTGGTTTTTTGGAAATGTTATTATTCATCACTGCATTGCTTATCGGATTCTTTTATATCAAGAAGAAGGGTGCATTAACCTGGGAGGAGTAGGGTGAGCGACAAAACGACATCGGGAAAAGTGCGCGTTGGCGAAAAACCACAGGGAGTGGAGGGCGCCGGCTTTTTTGCCACGAGTCTTGAAAAGGTTGTGGGTATGGCCAGAAAAAATTCTATATGGCCTTTGCCGTTTGCTACTTCATGTTGTGGTATCGAGTTTATGGCAACGATGGGGGCACACTACGATTTGGCTCGCTTTGGATCTGAACGACTGAGTTTTTCCCCCCGGCAGGCAGACCTGTTAATGGTGATGGGGACCATCGCCAAGAAAATGGGTCCCGTTCTTCGTCAGGTTTATGAACAAATGGCTGAGCCCAGGTGGGTACTTTCCGTAGGTGCGTGCGCTTGTAGCGGCGGGATCTTCGACACATATAGCGTCCTGCAGGGAATAGACCGGATTATTCCGGTAGATGTTTATGTTCCTGGATGTCCTCCGCGACCTGAACAGATAATTGATGGCATACTCAAAATTCAGCACTTGGTAGAGAATGAGTCCTTGCGTCGACGAGATTCCGAAGAATATAAGGCGATGTTAAATGCTTACGGAATTGAATGATGGATGCAGTCTTACAGGATAAAATCGTAGGCAGCATCAAAGAAAGATTTGAAGATCAGGTTCTTCACTCAGGAATGCTATATGATTTTCTGACGATCACCTTGAAGAAAGAAAGAATAATTGATATCATTCGATTTTTATACGATCATCCAGAACTTAAATTTCAATATCTCACTACTCTGTGCGGCATTCATTATCCTGACCTCCAACAGATAGCGGTAATGTATCAGCTTCATAACCTATACGCCAACGTGAGATTGAGACTCAAAGTATATCTCCCTGAAGCAAATCCAACCGTGCCCACGGTCACTTCCGTATTTCAGGCTGCTAACTGGATGGAACGGGAGACTTACGATTTTTTTGGAGTTAACTTTGAAGGACATCCAAATCTAAAAAGGATACTGAACGTGGATGAAATGATAATTTTTCCCCTGCGTAAGGAATATCCGCTTGAAGATCAGGTTCGCCACGATAAAAACGACTCGATGTTCGGCCGCTAATGGAGATTAAGGATACAACCGATCAATTTTTTCAACCTGAGGAGAAACAATATTCCTACCTCAATCTTGGGCCTACACACCCGGCGACGCACGGTATTTTTCAAAATGTATTAAAGATGGATGGGGAGGTTATCGTTGAATCGACACCAACGATCGGTTATATTCACAGAGCGTTTGAAAAACTCGCCGAACGCAGACCATTCTACCAGATTACTCCAATCACTGACCGTATGAACTATTGCTCAGCACCGATAAACAATATCGGCTGGCACATGACGGTTGAAAAATTATTGGGCTTAGAAATACCGAAGCGCGTTCAATATCTGCGCGTAATTATTATGGAGCTTGCGCGTATTACGGATCACCTGATTTGCAATGCTGTTATCGGTGTAGACACTGGCGCGCTTACCGGCTTTGTTTATATGTTTCAGCAGCGAGAGCTGGTATACGAGATCTATGAGGAAATCTGTGGTGCCCGCCTCACCTCAAACATCGGTCGCATTGGTGGCTTTGAACGCGACTTTTCTCCGAAGGCATGGGATAAGATCAACAGGTTTCTTAAGGAATTTCCGAAGGTGTTAAAAGAATTTGAAGACCTGCTGAAACGAAATCGCATATTTATAGATAGAACAGTCGGCGTTGGTGGAATCACCGCTGAGAGAGCTTTGAATTATAGTTTCTCCGGGCCGAACTTGAGAGCTGCAGGAGTGGACTACGATGTTCGCGTAGCCCTCCCGTATTCGTCCTATCAGGATTTTGAGTTTATTATCCCGGTTGGGCTTAACGGAGATGTTTATGATCGGTTCATGGTTCGACAAGAGGAGATGTGGCAAAGTCTGAGCATTATAAGGCAGGCTATCCATAAAATGCCAGATGGACCGTTTCATGCAGATGTTCCGGACTTCTACCTGCCGCCGAAGGAAGAGGTGTACAACAATATGGAAGCCCTGATCTATCATTTTAAGATTGTGATGGGTGAAACAGATGTTCCCAAGGGTGAAGTTTATCATTCGGTTGAAGGTGGTAATGGAGAACTAGGGTTTTATCTGATAAGTGACGGCGGAAGAACTCCGTTTCGACTTCATTTCAGGAGACCCTGCTTTATCTTTTATCAGGCGTATCCTGAAATGATCAAAGGGTCCATGTTATCGGATGCGATTTTGACGATGAGCAGCATGAATGTAATCGCTGGTGAACTTGATGCCTGACTGTATCAACGGTGTGGCTAGACTATTTTTTGAACTGAACATGATATTATTTGTAAAACTAATCGATAACAATGCAATTCTCGGATGAGACACTTGTTTTGGTAAACAAGATCATCAGGCGTTACCCGGAGGGAAAGCAAAAATCGGCACTTTTGCCTGTACTACATTTAGCGCAGGCAGAATTTGATGGATGGCTTAGCCCAGCCGTTATGGCTTACGTTGCTAGCATACTATCAATCAAACCCATTGAAGTCTATGAGGTTGCCTCATTCTATTCAATGTATAACCTTTCGCCTGTAGGCAAATGCCTCATAGAAGTCTGTCAAACGGGACCTTGTTGGCTGAGAGGCGCCGATGAGATAGTTGCTCATCTTGAATCAAAACTCAACATAAAGGTAGGCGAGACAACTGCCGATGGTATGTTCACCCTCAAGACAGTAGAATGCCTTGGATCATGCGGCACAGCTCCAATGCTGCAATGCGGATCCAAATTCTATGAGAATCTCACAACCGAAAAAGTGGATGAAGTTGTCGATCAATTAAGAAATACAAACGAACGCAGCTCGTATATGCGTTGAGAGTTTCGATGTAAAAAAATAGAAATGCCCCGAAAGCTATTATTAGAACATATCGATGTCCCCAATATCGCCTCCTTCGAAACCTACCGGAGTCGTGGTGGATATTCTTCTGTTGAAAAAGCGCTAAAGACTATGAGTCCTGATGGCGTGATGGAAGAGGTTAAGAAATCGGGATTGCGTGGGAGAGGTGGCGCCGGATTTCCTGCCGGACTCAAATGGAGTTTTCTTGATAGGAAGTCTGATAAACCGCGATACCTGGTGTGCAACGCTGATGAGAGCGAGCCCGGGACTTTTAAGGATCGTTACCTGATGGAAAAAATCCCTCATCTTTTGATCGAAGGGATGATCGCTTCAAGCTATGCGCTTGGTGCCAAGACCGCGTACATTTATATCCGCGGCGAATACATGTATATCGTCAGGATATTGGAGCGAGCTATTGACGAAGCGTATGCCGCGGGATTTCTCGGACAAAATATTCTGGGTACAGATTACTCACTAGACTTATATGTTCATCCCGGTGCAGGTGCTTATATATGTGGCGAAGAAACTGCGCTGCTTGAATCTTTGGAAGGAAAGCGAGGTAACCCAAGATTGAAACCTCCATTCCCAGCAGTGGCAGGGTTGTACGCATCACCTACCGTTGTGAACAATGTGGAAACAATAGCGGCGGTCGTTTCAATCGTCAACATGGGAGGTGATGAATATGCTAGGGTTGGGTTGGGAAAAAGTACAGGTACGAAATTGATTTCGGCTAGTGGACACATCAACAAACCTGGAGTTTACGAGATCGAACTGGGGCTTCCTGTTGAAGAATTCATTTACTCAGAAGAATACTGTGGTGGAATCTGGAAGGGAAGAAAACTAAAAGCCGTGGTAGCCGGCGGTTCGTCCGTTCCAATACTTCCTGCCCATCTGATCCTAAAAACTGCTAAGGGTGAGCCGAGGCTGATGACTTATGAGTCGCTCGCTGAAGGCGGATTTATCAGTGGAACGATGCTTGGTTCCGGTGGATTCATTGTCATGGATGAAACCACCTGCATAGTAAAAAATTTATTGACGTTCGCCCGGTTTTATCATCACGAGTCCTGTGGTCAATGTAGTCCATGCCGCGAAGGAACAGGCTGGATGGAAAAGGTGCTTCACCGGATAGAACATGGACACGGACATATGCACGACATCGATCTGCTTGTCGATGTGGCAAAAAAAATAGAAGGAAATACGATTTGTCCCTTAGGAGACGCAGCTGCCTGGCCAGTAGCCAGTGCGATACGCCACTTCAGGGAGGAGTTTGAGTATCATGTGAAGCACCCGGAACGGGTG
>JAEZBX010000203.1 GCA_023412765.1 Bacteroidota bacterium | reverse complement strand
ATCTGCTAACTTTTAATATAATCAAAGAGATTTTTTTTATTTCTGAAAAACCGCTTGCCAGCGGCAAAAAAAGCGATCTTTTTGAATGTTATTTAAAGTACATGACGAATATTTTCACGAAAACGGTGGAATCGAGATTTCGCTCATTGATTTGGCGAAAGAATGTTCATATCTTTTTGTCGGTAAGTGCGAAACATGCGGTCGGTTACGGTAATCGGCTATACCTTATTAACTTTCATCATGAGCGAGAGCAATTCGAATTCCACCAGCCATTCGGCGATCACCGCTGAAGGCCACAAACTTTCTATGGAATCGATCATAGAAAAAGTCAGGGATTCACGAAACGATTTGATCAAAGAGCTACTGAGGGACGGTAAAATTCAGTCTTATTTCCTTACCGCTTACAACAAAACCATAAGTCCGGTGAAAGTCGAATTCATTCGACGAGAATTAAAATCGCTTTCAATTACACCGGTAGATCTTATTCACTATGCAGCGCTGATAAAGGCAGTTCGTAAAACGAATGATCTTGATGCAGTCAGCAATGATCATCAGATTTTCTATCAGGAGTTGGAAATAATTTTTCGGAGATACAATTACTAGGCGGAAAGCAGAAAGCGTAACGCGTAAGGCTGATGAGGCGTTAGTTTATCTCTTTTAACAGATTTACAAGAAGGAATAGGGAATAAGGTATAAGGGCTCGCCTTCCAATAACTATTAACGATTAACTATTTGTGGATAACGGATCCTCAGGCCGAATCTTTATTATAAGCATCCAGAATATCACGGACAAGTTTATGCCGAAGCACATCTTTCTCATTCAGTTCAACGAACCCGATACCTTTCACATTTTTTAGAATTCTTGCTGCTACTTGTAGTCCCGAGTGTTGTTTCGAGGGAAGATCGATTTGTGATGCATCGCCGGTTACAATCATTTTCGAGTCGGGGCCCATCCTTGTGAGAAACATTTTCATTTGCATGGGCGTGGTGTTTTGTGCCTCGTCAAGCAGGATAAATGCATTGTTGAGTGTCCTACCCCGCATGTACGCAAGCGGCGCAATTTCTATGACTTCGCGTTCCATATAATAGCGCAATTTTTCGAACGGAATCATATCGTTCAATGCATCATAAATGGGGCGAAGGTATGGATCGATTTTTTCCTTAAGATCACCGGGTAGAAAGCCGAGATTTTCACCCGCTTCAACAGCCGGTCTCGTGATGATAAGTTTTTTGACGTTCTTATTCTTTAACGCCTTTACTGCTAATGCCACGGAAATATAAGTCTTGCCAGTACCAGCAGGGCCTAAGGCGAATACCAAGTCATTGTCTTTTACTAGTTGAACCAATTTTTTCTGGTTGACCGTCTTTGGTTTTATGGCAGTGCCTTTCGCGCCATATACAATGACGTCTTCCGGAAGGGAATTCTGCTGCTCCGGCAACATAATTTCCTGCTCTCGGTCTATGTAAGCCTGCACATTCTCCTCTGTAACCCGGCCGTAAGTATGATAGTGGTCGACAAGCGAGTTAATGACATCATCAATTTGTATGATTTCAGATGTCGGTCCTTTTATAAAGATCTGGTTGCCGCGGGATACAATCTTACTCTTTGGGAACGCTGCAGTGAGGGTGTCAATGGTTTTGTTTTCTATTCCCAGGAAATCAATCATGGAAATATTTTCAAGTGTGACTACTTTTTCGATCAAACTTAATCAGTTGTTAAATTAAAAATTATCGCACAGCAGTATCGTGCCTGCACGGATATTGCTTAACGTATGGTTTCAAACAAAGTTCATTGTCTGAATGAACTGGTACAAAAATCACTATTTTGCACGTAAAAAAGCAATAGTTGTTTATCACCAATTGCAGGGCGGGAACGGTAAAGACGGACCCGAACGAGAAGGATTCGCAAAGGGAATAAACCGAACACCCACAATCATGGCTATAGTAACGTTACTTACGGACGCAGGTACAAGCGATCATTACGTTGCCGCTATTAAAGCAAGGATCATCAGGATCAATCCAGGTGTTCGGATTGAAGATATAACGCACGATATCAGCCCTTCAGACATTGCTCATGCAGCGTTTGTGCTACGGGCCGTATTCAGGGATTTTCCAAAGGGGTCGGTTCATCTTGTTGGTGTTAATGCGACCGGCAACAAAGGCGACTCATATATTGCTCTGCAACTGGAGGATCATTTTTTCGTCGGGAGCGACAATGGACTTTTTGGTCTCATCAGTGACAGGCCACATCAGCAATTAGTGGAACTAAATTCATTAAACTCCTTTGACACCACTTTTCCGGAGCGCGATGTGTTTGCTCCGGCAGCGGTGAAGCTGGCAAGCGGAATGCCGATCACTGGGTTGGGAAAGCCAATGCCGACGTTTAAGAAAATGATCGACCGCCAGGTAAAGGCTACCAAAAAGCAAATCACAGGAAGCATTATTCGAGTTGACAAGATGGGCAACCTTATTACGAATATTTCAAAAGAAGTATTTGATATTTTAAGTAAGGGGAAAAATTATACTGTAACTTTTGGTGGGGAAAAATTCAAAAGGATCCATACCCAGTACAATCAAGCTGAACAGGGCGAGTGTTTTCTTGTTTTTAATAGCCTGGGCTTGCTGGAGATAGGTATTTACAAGGGCAACGCGTCAGAGCTTCTAGGTTTGGAGTACGATGGTGTAGTGAATATTGTATTTGAATGATGTTGGGGTTAGAGAGTTGGGCCTGGGCTTCATCCACGGCATCGTCACATCGATAATTATCGACTTTATGATAGTCAGAATTGTCAAAATGCACTTTAAGGGTGGTCATGTTGAAACCTTTCGGGAGATCTTTCAGCAGCATAAACAAGCGATCAGAGGTGTGAAAGGATGTTCTCATCTGGAACTGCTGCGAGATGTTCACAATCCACTGTCATATGTAACGCTGAGTTACTGGGATTCGGAAAGAGATCTGGAAGCCTATAGGAATTCAGAATTGTTTAAGGATGTCTGGGCACGTGTAAAGGTGCTGTTTGGTGCGCCCACGCAGGCCCTGTCTCTGGAAAGAGTTGAAGAATTATGAAGTATGGAAAGCTTTCTTACGCCAATTTGTTGGTAAATTAAGTTTTACACATATTTGCACCCTTCTTCGCTGGCGCTCTGACGAAACTGGCCCTACAAGGTTGTTATCAAAGCTCCAGCGAAGCCAAGCCAAAGTGGCGGAACTGGTAGACGCGCACGACTCAAAATCGTGTACCTTCGGGTGTGAGGGTTCGATTCCCTCCTTTGGTACAGATGAACTTTATAACAGGAAGTCCTTCAGAAACTGAAGGACTTTTTAGTTTGATGAACTGTTGCCCGCCGAAGGGCTTCGCATAGGTGGGCTTTGGTATACACTTGTTATTCAATTGTACCTTCGGGTGTGAGGGTTCGCTCCGATAATTATCGGAGCCCTCCTTTGGTACAGATGAACTTTATAACAGGAAGTCCTTCAGATACTGAAGGACTTTTTAGTTTGGTGAACTGTTGCCCGCCGAAGCGCCTCGCGTAGGTGGGCTTTGGTACTAATTATTGTTGAGTTCTTCATTATGCAATTCTAACAGCGCTTCAACAGATACTACTCATCTGTATGCGTTCCACTTGAGCATCCGCGCCGTAGACCTTATCTTTCGTCTTTTTAATAGGATGCAGTGTCAATCATCATCAATAGAACAATCTGACAATGCCTTCGGCATGCTGATCGATAACATCAGCAGGCTTGTGACCATTTCCGAAGAAGATAAATTATTGATCAAAAAAAAATTCAGTGCTAAGAAACTCCTCAGGAAGCAATTTCTCTTGCAACAGGGCGATGTTTGCAAGCATGAAAACTTTGTCACAAAAGGCTGTTTCCGATCATTTTGTCTTGACAAGCGGGGAAATGAACATGTGCTCCATTTTGCGATAGAGAATTATTGGATAACGGATCTTGTGAGCCTCCTAGAACAAACGCCCACCCATGTTTACATCGAAGCTCTTGAGCGATCAGAAGTACTTCAATTGGAAAGAAGTGATCTCGATACATTGTTGGCCGAGTGCAGCGCTTTTGAGAAATTTTCCAGGATTCTTCATCAACGGGCTTATGTTGCTCAGAACAATAGGATTCTTGATAACATTGCGCTTGATGCCAGGGAGCGATACCTGAAATTTGTCGAAAGATATCCGCAGTTGCTGGAGCGTGTTTCTCAAAAAGACATTGCATCTTTTTTAGGAATCACTCCCGTTTTCCTCAGTCAGATACAAAAGACACTGTACGCAAATTAAACTATTTTAAGTTTTTGTATTAAAATACTTTATTGTCCTGCAGCATGTGTTGCCACCATATTTGTGAACATAAAAATTCACAAAATATGGAATCAACATCATCACTTCTTTTCACTCCGTTGCAAAGCGCCACTCTTAATACCAGTAACAGACTGGTTGTTGCGCCTATGTCTCGCGTTAGTGCCAGCGCCAGTGGAAAAGTTACGGAAATAATGCGGGACTACTACGCAGCATTTGCGCAAGGAGGCTTTGGTACTATTATCACGGAAGGCGTTTACACCGATGCAGCAGCAAGTAAAGCCTACCCAACACAACCGGGATTGGTTAGCCAGCAACACATGGAAGGCTGGAAGAAAATTGTTCAAAGAGTTAAGGAGTACGATACAAAAATTTTTTGCCAGCTCATGCACGCCGGGGCACTGTCGCAAGCGCATAAATCGACAATAGCCCCGTCGATAATCCAGCCGCTGGGAAAGAAGATGACGGCCTACGGAGGTTCTCATGGAATGTTTCCGCTGCCCAAGGAGGCTTCCGTAGAAGATATCCGAGAAGTAGTAGAAGGGTTTGCTACTTCGGCCCATCTTGCATTTCTCGCCGGCTTCGATGGTGTAGAAATACACGCTGCCAATGGATACTTTCTTGATCAGTTTCTCACTCCTTATCTGAACAAAAGACAGGACACCTACGGCGGGAATGTGGAAAATGATTTCAGGATCATTAAAGAAATTTATGATGCCATTCGTAAAGTTGTCCCGAATGATTTTGGAATTGGCCTTCGACTGTCTGAGGGAAAAGTTAATCACCTGGATTACCGATGGCAGGATGGACCTGAGAAGGCAAGACAAATCTTGAAGCAGGCATACACCGTTTCTCCATCCTACATACACATCGCTGCAGAGAAAGGTGATTGGTTTCAGGATTGTTCATATCCGGATGGTTCATCATACACAAGTATCGCGAAGGAAATTGTCAAGGTTCCCGTGATAGCCAACGGTGGCCTTCATGATTTCCAAAAAGCGCGATTGGTTCTTGAAGGCGGTCATGCAGATTTAATATCGCTGGGTAAAGCAGCGCTTGCAGATCCGCACTTGCCCAATAAATTTCTCAAGGGGATAAATCCTATAAAATTTGAGTCAGAAATGATCAGGCACGATGCGAGGATTAAACACTATCAACTTAAAGATCGGTCTTTTTGCCATGCCTTGTAATACCACATTCCGGGGGGCGAATCAGGAAACGCATGAATGGCTTAATGAAACATGTCAACCATACCCTCGTTATTTACTGCAATGCGCTTCATGTTTTGCAAAATTTGCACACTGCTTTTTTTGATTACGAATTGTTATGGTCAGACAACCCACAATGTTATGCTTCGCATAAAAGGAAATAATCTTTCGGTGGCATACGAGCGGCAAGGAAAGGGTCCGGTCCTGGTGTTGTTACACGGATTCATAGTAGACTCCCGATCGTGGGAGCCGCAAATCCAGGAATTGTCAAGACACTTTACAATCATAGCATGGGATGCCCCGGGTACAGGTCATTCGGATAATCCTCCTGATGGATTCACAATAAGTGACTGGGCCGATTGTCTTGCTCAGTTGCTGGACGCTGCGGGTATTGATAAAGGCCATATACTTGGGCTTTCATGGGGAGGTATACTGGCACAGGAATTTTATCATCGTCACCCTAGCCGGGTCTCTTCTCTCATACTCGCGGATACTTACGCGGGCTGGAAAGGTTCACTGCCAGAATCCGCGGAAGAACGACTGGCAACATGCCTGCAAGATGCCTCGTTACCCGCGGCGGAATTTGTTCCGAAATATATAAAAGGAATGTTCGGTGAAAAATCGACAAAAGAAACTCAAGAGAAAATGGTGAGCATGATGTCTGATTTCCACCCAGCCGGATTTCGTTTGATGGCCATATCTTCAAACATTGACACGCGCAAAATTCTTCCGACAATTAAAGTCCCTACATTATTAATATGGGGCGATCAAGACAAGAGGTCGCCCCTGGATTTTGCGCAGCAAATGCTCGCGGAGATACCAGGGGCTAAGCTAGCGACTATTAAAGGAGCAGGTCATGTGAGCAATATGGAAGCACCCGCTGAATTCAACGAAATTGTGAGGGACTTTTGTATTAAGGTCCCACAGAATTAGCCGTTAAAGGTCCAGGGACCTCAAGAACTTTTGTAGTGGAAAATAAAGGGACTCACCTGACATGCTTGCCGCCCGGCACCATCTTAATCACAAACGACACCGTTGAGGTTGCAACTTCATCATTAAGCTTCAAGTCAGATTTTTTTCCATTAACTCTCACGCGTCCGTCACCAGGTTCAATTACCTGGGCATAGCGAACTCCCAGAATAACGCGACCTCTATCTTTTGTGTAAATCTTGTAATCGAATTCCCCTCCATAAGTGACTATGAAATTTCTTTTCCTCATCGTCGTGTTCACCATCTCATCTAAAAGGTCGGGGATGGCGTTAACATTTAGATTTTTTTGTTCGGCACGCAAATTTAAATCCTGAAAACCGATCGATACTTGTGGAAAGAGGTCGAAGCGTTTGTTTTTGATGAGGTCATAACCAATTCCTGCCTCGAATGCTCTTCTGCGGATACGTAATTCGTAGTCCTCATTTGAAGTAAGATTTCTGAAGCCGGGGGTAAATATGTAAGACATCATAAAACGGTTTTTATAAAAATCGAGCGAAATAATAAAATTGCTCATGTCTTCCTTAATATTGTTGAATCCAAGCGGGCGCAGTTCCCGGCGAAGGTTGTCAAACGATGCAAAGGCGTGCTGGTAACCGAGCGCTATTGTGGCGAACTGATCCTCGTCGGTTGTGTAGACATAATGCTCAAGCGCTTTTAGTGAATCATATCCGGATCGGATTCCTGCATCTTCGACTTTTTGCCTGAGCTCTTCCTTATCAATTGTCGCAGGATCGACGTTGCTAAAGTCGTACTTCTTCTGATTGTGGTAGTTATGATGTTGCGCATTGCAGGTTAACACAAGGGCGCAAATAGTAAGCGTAAATATGTATTTCATATACGTAAAAGTATCGTTGTAAAATTTTTGGTGCAAAA
>JAEZBX010000168.1 GCA_023412765.1 Bacteroidota bacterium | reverse complement strand
CCCCCCCCATACTATCAAACAAATCCGACACGAATGCTGATACTTCAGTGTTGTTCCTCATACTATTTTCAAGTGTGTTCTGAACTGCTTCGGGGTTTACATCCACGGCAGTGACAATTGCTCCACGCCGCTGACTGAAAATAGATATGACTCCAGACCCGCAGCCCAAGTCTAAGAGCCTTTTGCCTTTGATCTTCTGACTCCCTAGGAAATGAAGAATAAATCTCGTACTGAAAAAAAATCCCGGGTGGAAGACTCCCGGCCGGACAGATATCCTAATATCATGGAATTTAAAATCTCTTGGTTTAGAAAGGTACCATCTGACGCTTCTACGGATTGGTTTCCCAAACAAGCGAAGTATAGTTTGCCTCATAATTTACTCTTGATAAAAGCCTTCGATTTCTGGTTGCCTATACCTTAACCAAAATTTTTGAAGTGCCTTAATTTCATATGGGAAAGCAAAAAAGTTAAGGTTGTATCGAAGCGACGACACCTTGCGCATTACTGTTTTCTGAATTCTTGTCAGCTTAAAATCAGAAGCCGTTGGGTATTGCGCATTGAGTACTGTTTCAAAATTAAGAATTCGGTTTACCATCTTGGCAGTTAACCAAGGCGTTAACGGATTCTTTCGCAAATCAAAGTTCTGCCATTCCGGATCTAGCCAATCCTCTAATTTTTCGGGAAATTTGAAACCCGACTTTTTCACCTGTTCATACATCTCAGATCCCTCGGTTGGGACCGGACTATAGACGTAGATTATTATTTCAGTACTTGGATTGATCGCTTTAATTTTCTTTATGTAAGAAATATCTCTATCGATCTGGTCCATTACCTTTTCGGGAGTTTCTGCCGGAAAGCCCAATACAAAAGAATACTCGGGAATGATGTCAAACTTTCTCAATCGTTCAGCAAATTTTGTCATCTGAGCAGTCGTCTGGGTACCTCCTTTGTCCATTTTCTTTAGAAGCTCATCATTGCTCGTTTCAGCGCCGAAAAAGATCATCTTACAGCCTGCCATCCTCATGATCTCTAATGATTCGTCAGAGTATTTGTCGATGGTATCGATTCTACCTTCGCCCCACCAATTGATACCTTCATTCATTATCAGTTTGGAAAACTCTACAGTCCGGCGTTCACTTACAAAAAAGTTGTTATCATGAAATTCTACTGCATCAACTCCGTAGTTCTCTTTAAGATATTTAATATCCTTATAAATCAAATGTGCAGACTTCCCCTTCCATCTCGCGTTGTAAATCGGAACCACTGCACAAAACGAACACGTAAAAGGACACCCCATACTTGAATGATACGCGGCCGTTCTATTTCCGAGGAACGATTTCCCAAAGTATCGTTTCAAGGGATAAAATTTGTTCAGCTTTTCATACGGAAGTTGTGGCAAGGTATCCTGGTCAAGTAAAGGTTCCTGACTCGTCTTGACAATTTTATTCTCCTTCTTATAGATCAGGTTTTGGATTCCATCGACAGGACGGTTGCTGACAAGCGCATCGAGAAGTTTCGGAAAAGCGACATCCCCGGGGCCATTGATTACGAAATCCACGAAGCCGGAGTTTAAGACTGTTCGATGCTGATTAGCCGCGAAATATCCACCCCAGATTATGGTAACATCTGGAAATACTTGCCTGACTTTTTTTGAATACGGAATCGCCTGCCTCAATTGCGGTCCAGGCATAACGGTGCATCCAAAAAATTTAACCTTGCCGGTTTCAAAATATCTTTGAAGCACTGTCCATGGGTCGCGTTCCATATTTCCATCTACAAGGAGATATTCAAACTTTCCTTCAATTGATGCTGCTACCTGCAGTATCGAATTTGGAATTCGGTGCTTTGCTCTTCCACTGCGAGGATTAAAGAGGACAACCTGGTTCATAAAAATAAAGGTAGAAAATCTGTTCTTGGTATGAGATAAAAAACCGACACATAATCAGTCACATCCAATACCTGAAGGAGTGATTTCCATGTGTATTTTTAGGGAAAGCATCGGCCGTGTCATTCAAGAATACGATTAAGAAATATATCACGGGTCTGTCGGTTCCGCAGGAATATGTTTGCATCGATCTTGCATCTTACGAATATCCACTGTCCGTTCTTTTAGGCGGTCCCAGAGAGATCGCAGGGATTGATGTTACGAATAGCCATGTTTTCCTTGGGTACAAGCCTGTGATCATCGCACTACCATTCGCTACTAATCATCATCATTTGGACGCAATCCGTCGGTTGGCTCGAATACAGTTACAATTTATGAAGAATCAGTTTGATTCAGTTGCATCCCTTGAGCTAGACAAAATTGGAGAAAGGACTTTTGATGATCACGTGGTATTGCTTTTCCAGGCGAAAACAGGTCAGCATTCTTTTCTGAACTCTTTCCAGCAGGTGGTAAATCGCTTGAAGTTAGTACGAAGACAAGCGCCTACTTCAAATATTAGCGTACCTGGAAACCTCAACGATCAGGTTCGTATAGCCTATTCGGTACCTCGGGTAATTTCCGTTATGACGCTAGCTAATGACTATGCGATGAATATGTTTCCGACCGATTTGCATGGCCCAATTGGAGGTAAATTCTATTGCAGCTCTTTACGAATCGGGGGTAAAGCCAGTGGCCAAGTAGAGAAACTAAAAAATATTGTGCTCAGCGATGTTGCAGCTTCCTCCTTTAAAAAAACTTATTTGCTTGGAAAGAATCATATGCAGGAACTTAAGTCCTTTGATAAGTTTCAATTATCCACCAGTAAATCTGAGAAGTTTAAAATCCCCCTACCTGAGAATGTGGTCAAATACAGGGAACTAAGGCAATTCGATTCACTTGACCGGGGTATTCATCGCATTTACTTTTACGAAATAGAGAATGAATCATCCGACAATGCAAATTCAAAACTTGCTCATATCCACCAATACTTTGCACAATGGCGGTTAAATAACCATTTACCAACCAACTTGCTCCTTCGATAGTTTGTGTCATGAAAATAATCCATCTCTCGTATTCACTAAAAGACGATCAGGATGATCCAAAAGAATGGTTATCGAAGCTTGACTTTTTTGTTGGCGTGTTAGAAGCCACGACCATTTTTGCCGATGTAACAAGTGTCCATTGCATTGCATATCAAGGCATAGTTACCATGAACGGAGTAGAGTATCATTTTCTAAAACTTAAGAAATGGCAACTACTTTTTCCCTGGACTTTACATTCCTACCTAAAAAAATTAAGTCCTAATGCCATCATAGTTCACGGGCTTGTTTTTCCTTTTCAAATAATAATGCTTCGCAGGCAATTCGGCAGTGGGACAAAGATCGTTTGTCAGCATCATGCGGAACGACCTTTCACGGACGCCCGACGGCACATTCAAGTTTGGGCTGACAATTATATCGGAGCTTACTTGTTTTGTTCCTTTGAACAGGGTATGGAGTGGGTAAGCGCTAAGCAAATAAAAGATTCACGAAAAATAAAGGAGGTGATAGGGACTTCATCCATTTTTAAGGTCATCGATAGAAAGGTTGCCCTAGAAAAGACAAGGGCGGACGACGTTACCAATTATTTATGGGTAGGACGACTAGACAGGAACAAAGATCCTTTCACATTGATCAATGCATTTCTTCGTTTTCAAAAAGATCACACCACAGCAAAACTGTATATGATCTATCATACTTTCGAATTGGAAGCTGAAGTTAAAAATCTAATTGAAAAATCTCCGAATGGGAAAACATCGATAGGCATGTTAGGAAAGGTAGACCATGAAGACCTTCTTTATTGGTACAACAGTGCCGACTTTATTGTTTCCAGTTCCCATTATGAAGGCAGTGGTGTCTCAGTTTGTGAAGGTTTATCGTGCGGCTGTATCCCAATCGTCACAAATATTCCATCGTTTCGGATGATGACTTCAAATGGAGAAATAGGTTTATTATATGAACCTGGCGACGAAAATGGATTACTCCATTGCCTCAATCAAAGTTTATTCATCGATAGAAAACTTGTTAGGCAACGCGTGCTTCAGCAATTTCACGAGAAGCTTTCATTCGAGGCAAATGCACGGCAAACCGTAGAAATTATCGAATCCATTAAATAGAAATGTTCTTACTTCTTTGAAACCCAGGATTGCCATAATAATTCCAGGAGGCATTGGAACAGGGCACAACAACATTGGAGTTCCAGTGCTGGAGAGAATAGTTAAGTTGCTTTCGGAAGATTTTGAAATTACTGTCTTCTCCTTGTTTAAGGTCAATGAAAGTTACAAGCAAGAGAATTTTGAACTGATCAGTATCTCCGGATCTGGTACGCTTGTTAAAATCCTGAAGTTTATCGCACTGTTTATCCGTCATCATAGAAAAAAAAATTTTCAAATAATTCACGGGTTCTGGGCGCTTCCCTCTGGCGCACTCGCTGTGGTTATGGGCAAGATGTTCAGATTAAAAAGTATTATAAGCGTGTTGGGTGGAGATGCAATTTCTCTGCCTGAAATCAAGTATGGACAATTGCAAAAAAAGGTATCCCGCACGTTGATTCTCTGGTCACTTTCGCGTGCCGACGAAGTAATAGCTTTGACACGCTACTTGTCCGACAATCTTAAAGGATACGGAATCAGCAGAGAAATCAAGATTATCCCATGGGGAATTGACACGACCTTGTTCAGTTTTAAGGATCGCATGTTAAGCAACCCAATTCAATTCTTACATATCGCCAACCTTAATGAAGTTAAAGATCAAAGCACAATGCTTCGGGCATACAAGATTATCAATGATAAGGTGCAGGGTACACTCAGCATTATTGGCGAAGGAAGCTTAGAGAATCGCATAAGGTCATTGGTCGACGAATTAGGTCTTACAGAAAAAGTAAATTTCCTTGGCATCCTACCATACGAGAAACTTCCATATCATTATCATAATGCTGACATCCTATTACATACTTCACTTTCAGAAGGACAAAGTGAAGTGGTGACAGAAGCGATGAGCAGCGGCGTTATTGTCTGCGGAACTAGGGTGGGATTGCTCTATGACGAGCCTGAATGTTGTGTGTCGGTACCCCTCAGAGATTTTCAGGGATTAGCCAATGAAGTCCTACGCCTATTGAATGATCCGGAACGAATGAAAAAAATCAAATCGAACGCACGATCCTGGACCTCCTATCATTCGATTCAGTGGACAGTTAAAATGATCGGCGAATCATACAGGTATTTGCTTCGATCTAAGGCTTAGTATCCAGGCCTGTGTCAGACGCATCCAGCCTTTATAGTGAAATGGCTTGAGGCCGAAATATTTTCGGAAAGCATCCAATGAATCAAACGGCTTGCTGCGTTTAAGAAAGATCACACCTTGCTTATAATATTGTTTAGATGCCAAGGCTATATATTCCTCCTTGGAGATATACTTCCTGCGCAAAAATTTATCAATCATCTTGATGTTGTCCTGAGAGAAAATGACATCCCTCTCACGAGAAACATTTTTAGAATGTCTTCTGAGTCTGACTAATTGTTCATTTACAAAAACTCCATCGTTGGTTAATGCCATCCTGAGGAAAAAATCGCTTTCACCTGCAGAAAAATTTTCGTCAAACCATTCCATTCCACTCAAAACATCCTTTCGGAAAATAAAAGTAGAAGGATACATTACAAATCTTTCTTCTAACAAATGGGCGTGAAATATATTTCCCAAGTAAAATTTTTCTAGTTCAGGTGGAGGTATTGCACCCGCACCAAATTGCTTTCCATGGCTAAATGCGAATGCTATATGAGGAAATTCATTAAAAAGCTTCAGTTGACATTCGAGTTTATTGGGTTCCCAAAGATCATCAGAATCAAGAAATGCAATGAACGATCCGTTTGCTATTTCCATCCCAATGTTTCTCACTTTTCCAATCAGACCTCGATGGTCAATTCTTATATATCGGATCCTTTGATCTTGAAATCCGTGAACCAAGCTTTCAGTATTGTCTGTAGAGCAGTCGTCTACAATTATTATTTCCCAGTTATCAATGGTTTGAGCTCGGACACTTTCGATAGTTTCACCAATCAGATGAGCTCGATTATATGTAGGAATAATTACACTGACAAGATCACTTCTCGACATACACTAGTTAGGATAAGTTTCCTCTTGAGCTACTTTAAAAAATTTTCCATCTCTCAATTCATAGATGCTATCAAATGAATGCCACAATTCCGGTCTATGCGTTATGAGGAGGATAGTCCGTCCTTTATGAGCGAATCCATCAATGGCGTTCAAAACTTCAATTTCTGTCTGCCTGTCAAGCTGGTTTGTGACTTCATCCAGCAATAAGATTTCCGCATCATCATATAACGCACGGGCTATAGCAAGACGTTGTCTTTGACCACCGGATATCCTTGAGCCTTTCTCGCCAATGATGGTATTAATACCGTCCTTTTGGCTATCCAACCATGGACCCAAATTTAGTTCACGTAAAAGTCGGATTACTTTTCCAGTATCTATGTCTACCGCAGGGACGCCGAAGGCAACATTCTCTGCAATCGTTGCATCAAGTATGAATGGATTTTGAGGCACGTAACCGACTGACCTTTGCCAACCAGCGACATTAAGATCCGTAAGCTTTTGGTCATCCACGAAGATCTCTCCACTATTCTCGGAAATAAAACGCATCAAAATCAAGAATAAGCTTGTCTTTCCGGCGCCGGACTCACCCATGAATACTACGCGCGTCCCTTTCTGAATTATGAGCGATGCATGGTCAAAAATTAAAGAGTCGTTACCGTACCCAAAACAAATATCGCGTATTTCAATTTTGTCGTGAAAAGACAATGCGTCAGCGGTTTCATTCACTGTTTCCCTATTGGGACGAATTAGATTTTTAAGATCGTGTAAAATGTATTCATGCGATTTCATTTGCAACGATGCAGCAAAAATCCGGTTGACAGCAGGAATAGCCCGAAAGCTTATACCGGCATAAATACTTAGCAGGAGAGCGGTTTCATGCATCAAACTTTTTTGCAGGAGCGCATAAATAATTAACGCACCAACACAAAGTGCTGCCAGTAATTCGGTGGTGCGTTGGGCACTGGTGTTGACGACATGATCCTCAGAAAATACCTTTCGGACCGAGTCGAATGTTTTATTGAAACGACTCTTGAAATAATTTTCTTTGCCAAATGCTTTTATCTCGGGAAATGCCTCAATTGCTTCAAGTGTATATTTTAGAAGTCTTGGATAGATGGTTTTCACCTCCTCGCTTATATTTTTCATTCTCTTCCGCTTGTAGAAATAGACCAGAACAACAGGAGAAGTGATTAAAATAACAAATGCTAAAACCTTAATATCATAGATTGCTATTCCCACAAAAAACATTGAGAGAAGCAAGCCTTCTGAAAGTACAGTGCCTGCGGGAATTATAATATTGTTGGCGAACATCAGGGGAAGGTTTGAAATCCTGTTCATCTCCCTGGTGTAGTCAGTGCTCGCATACTTGGAATAAGGTGAAGTCAAATATTGAGTCAACGCTAGAGACGCCAGATCCGCAGAAATCTTGAACGCATAACTCGCTTTCCTTGAAGCAATCTTTAAATTGATTTGCGTTTTGAAAATGATGACGAATATCATCACGGCGGTAAATATCATCGCCAAATCTCCGGGTGCAATTGACTGCACGGGAATTAGATTTTGCAACCACTGAGTCACAACACTGGGTGCCGGATTAATAATCAGGAACACGACGGGTAGAAATGCAGCAAGACTTATAAAATCCAATAAAGAACTTATACAAAGCAATAATATTATCACCGGAGCCTTCCGCTTGTGATATGGCAAGAGAATTTCATTTGCTTTATATAACAAGGTTTTCTCTTTCATGCCTGAGCTAGGTGCGATTGTACTTTCCTGATACAAATAAGTGGAAAAACGGAAATCGACATTCCGAGAAGTTGTCTCCTCAGACGAGACGTGAGCGTTTTTGGGTTGTAAAGTATATCATAATTGAATTTGCGCAGGTCGTCAAAGGTATGGTGAAAATATCGGTCAGCCATTGCGGCGACGTTGAGTGAATTGAAATGCTTCAGACTTCTCTTCCGCGCTTCTTCCGCTTCTAGTTTTGAAGGATACAATGGGCTGTCTATGATGTAAATGCGCCCTTCGGGGACAAGCAGATCGAATAATCTTCCAAAGAGAGATTCAAGATTTGGGAAATACTGAATGCTGCTACCCAAAACAATTGTATCAAACATATTTGGTGGAAATACAGGGCCAAATACATCCGCGTGAACGAAACAAAACTTTTCGTCATCGCTAAATACACGCGCTCCCTGAACAAGCTCAGTTTCGTTAATGTCTATGGCGCAAACCTCGGCATTTAACGTAGCCGCAATGTTGTGAGAGAGCCAACCGTTGCCACAGCCAAGTTCGAGAATTCGTTTTGCCTCAACTTTTCTTAAATCTTGAATTAACCGATTAAGGGATGCCTTGCGCATGTCCCATTCTTTCTTGTTCGGGTG
>JAEZBX010000152.1 GCA_023412765.1 Bacteroidota bacterium | reverse complement strand
AAGGATCGTGCGGCGGTTGTGGTACCCGCGTTATCTTTAGTCCGGATAACAAATACTTCTACTCCGCCTCCAATAGTGGCCCGGTAACAAAATACGCGCGCTCATCTTTTAACATCATCAAGATTTATGAGCAGAAAACAGAAGATCTTGTTGGATTCGCACTGAGTTCCAATGGAAAGAAAATCGCTCGTGCCTCTGAAAAGGAAATTGTTATCTGGAATGATGCTACAGGTGATTCAATAGCGTCTATCCATGCACCAGAGAAAGGAGAGTTCCATGAAATTGAATTTTGGGGAAACAGCAACAAGCTCCTCATTACCTCAGATGATAACACCGCTTTCGCATGGAATTATAAAGCAAACAAAACCGAAACTGTACTAACCGGCTACCTCAACCGACGTGATCGCGGTGGACTCGACTACGACCCAAACTTCTACTGGCAATCAGCAATTGCAAAGTATGTACGCCTGAAAAATAAGCTAATGATCACGCGCGACGGCAACAGTCTTATCAAAGGAAAATTCGGCACTGTTGTAAAGCAATGGAACATTGCCACTGGGAAAACAGAGAGAGAATTCAAAGGACACAAGAAAGCTGTACTTTGTTACGATTTATCCAGGGATGGCAGCCGAATGGTAACCGGCGGTGGTGATGGAAAGATAATCCTTTGGGATGCTGTTACCGGAGATTCGCTGCAGGTCATTCGCAGCTATCGCGAGCCCATCTTCGACATCAAGTTTAGCTCGGACGAAAAACGGATTGTTACATCGAGCTGGGATGCAACGATGAAGGTTCATGATCTTTCGACAGGAAAGATGCTGACCTATCTACCCTTAGAAAATGCATCTGCTTACCATTTACTTTTTCATCCGAACAATCTATACATCTTCACGGCAAGGCTGGATAACACGCTACAAATGTGGGAGACGGATACAAAGAAAGAAGTCCGCAATTTTGTTGGCCACACCGATGTAGTTTCGTCGATGCAGTTGAGCCTGGACAACAACTCTTTGCTCACCGCCGGATGGGATGGCTCCATCCGGATCTGGAACGTCGGAACTGGATTGATGACGAAAAAATTTGTTGGACACAAGGGTGCTGTGCATACTGCCATTTTCAGTCCAGATGAGAAGCTTGTGTACTCAGCAGGGGCCGATCGCGTGATTAAAATATGGGACGCAAATACCGGTGCCGTCGTTAAGAATCTCGAAGGACATCGCGCTGAAATTACCTCCCTTCTTTTCAGCCCTGATGCCAAAATGTTGATCAGTCATAGTCTTGACGGCGTTACCAAGTTTTGGGATCTCGGCACTGGCAAAGAATTTTTTGAACATATTCATTTAGGGGAAAGCGAGTGGATGGTGAAAAGTCCGGACGGATATTTTAACGCCACCGAAAACGCCAGGAGTTATATCCACTTTGTCAGCGGTCTCAAGACGTACTCCGCCGACCAATTCTTCGACGAGTTTTACAGGCCAGAGCTATTGCCTACTATTTTTAAGAGCCGGTCCGCCACCGAATCAAAAACGATGCAAGGCATGCTGAAAAAATCTCCGCCACCCACTGTTCAGGTTGCAGCCATTCCTTCAAGCGAAGGAAAGGGTGAAGTCTACGTAAAGATCACCGACAATGGAAATGGTGTCGAAAAGCTTAAGTTGTTCCACAACGGAAAAAGTATTCCGATCAATCGTCAATCACTTGCATTACCCAAGAGTCGAGGACAAGCAACAACGTACAAACATGAGGTGGACCTTGTCAGCGGCCTGAATACTTTTTCAGCAACCGCCAGCAACAAAGACAATATTGAATCTGATGCGCAGACAGCTGAGTTATTTTCAGATCACATCGCCCGTACGAGCACTTGCTATCTTGTTGCAGTAGGAATAAATGAGTACAAAAATTCGAAACTGAATCTCAATTTTGCTCGCGCCGACGCCGAGTCATTCGGTAATCTGGTCAGGGATGGAAGTGGTCAGCTGTTTAAAAATGTTGAAGTTCATACATTGTATGATAAGGAAGCAACACGCGACAAAATTCTGGGAAAATTGGAAGAACTTTCGTTAAAAGTTAGCCAGGAGGATGTCTTGATCTTTTATTACGCCGGGCATGGCAGTATGGTCGACGATAGGTTCTACTTCATACCCACGGAAAGTTCAAGATTGTACGATGCTTCTTCACTTCACAAGGATGCAATTGAGGCGAATTTGCTCCAGCAAAAATTCAGGGAGATAAAAGCGTTGAAGCAACTCATTGTAATGGATGCGTGTCAATCTGGTGCATCTGTCGAATTACTCGCGAGCAGGGGAGCAATGGAAGAAAAGGCGATCGCGCAGCTGGCAAGGAGTGCCGGCATACATGTAATGGCTTCTGCAGGAAGTGAACAATTTGCCACGGAATTTGCTTCACTTGGTCATGGATTGTTTACTCACGTGCTCATTCAAGGGTTGCAGGGTGGCGCGGATGGTGCCCCAAAAGATGGGAAAGTGACGATTTATGAATTAAAATCTTTCGTTGATGACCAGGTGCCAGAGGTGACTCGGAAGCTGAAAGGAAACCCTCAGTATCCTTACACTTTCTCTCGAGGAAATGATTTCCCGCTGGTCATTCAGCGTGAAACACAATAAAGCACTTGCAGGAAAGTTTATAATTAAGAAACTTTGCCGCACATTTTATCGTATTTTAGTTTTACATTTTTTAAACTTTGAATTAAGATGGTAGAAGCTAGTCCCGTTAAGTTTTACTTTGCGAAGTATTTTTTCCTCGCATTCAGTTTTCTTCTTTGGGCGGTTACAGGTACTATTTTTTTTCAGTATGAATTCGGTCCCAAAAGCTTTTTTATTGCCCTACTGTTTTTCACACTGGGCTTGATAAGCTTTAGCGCCTATCTGCTGATCACAGACAAAGTACGCCGTGTTGCCATTGGGAAGAACAAAATTATCGTAACAGAAGGCGATCGGAATATCCGTTTCGAGTGGCCTGAAGTGAAATCATTAAAGATAATCCCATATCTGAATCTCTATAAGCTTAAGCTCAGAGGCAAACGCGGATATATCTACTTTTTTCCCTCCCAGAATATCGATCCGGCTTTTGGACTGTTGTCCAAAGACACATCAAAAATGGGAGATATCGTGGCGAAGAGGAAGAAAGAACACCGAATAAAATAGTTAATCCCGATAGTTATCGGGATTAGTTATCCGTTAATCGTTCGCCAGAGGATATACCGGTGCGTTTGGCTCGAGCGCACTTCGTCCCGATAGTTATCGGGATTCGGTGTTCCTTGTTCATTATTCGATATTCAACACCTGCAGCTCCGTCCCTATTTCCCTAAACGCCTGGATTGCTTTATCAAGATGTTCCTGTTCATGAGCGGCGGAGATCTGCACCCTGATGCGGGCCTGTCCTTTTGGAACTACGGGAAAAAAGAATCCAATTACATAAATTCCTTTCTTCAACAAACGGGCAGCGAATTCCTGCGCAAGTGAGGCCTCATACAACATCACCGGCACTATCGGATGTTCACCTGGCTTTATGTCGAAACCTGCGGCTGATATTTCCCGGCGGAAGTATTTCGTGTTCTTCTCAAGTTTGTCGCGAAGCGCTGTGGTTTCTGAAAGAAGGTTGAAAACTTCGATGGAAGCACCCGTTATGGATGGCGCCAATGTATTTGAAAAAAGGTAAGGTCTTGAATGCTGTCGGAGGATCTCCACGATTTCTTTTCTGCCCGATGTGAAGCCACCGGACGCACCACCCAACGCTTTTCCCAGCGTGCCTGTGATAATGTCTACGCGATCCATAACGTCGCAGTACTCGGGTACTCCCCGCCCCGTCTTTCCAATGAAACCAGTTGCGTGCGACTCGTCCGTCATTACCAACGCTTCATAACGGTCGGCCAATGCGCAAATCTTGTCGAGTTGCGCTATAGTACCATCCATTGAAAAAGCTCCGTCGGTTACGATTATTATTTGTTTGGCACCTGCATTTTTCGCCTGATCAAGTTGCTCTTTCAGGTCATCCATGTTGTTGTGCTTGTACCGGTAACGCATGGCTTTACACAACCTGACACCGTCTATTATAGATGCATGGTTTAATTCATCGGAGATGATAGCATCCTCTGCACCGAATAGCGGTTCGAATACACCTCCATTCGCGTCGAAAGCAGCTGCGTAAAGAATGGTGTCATCCGTCTTGAGAAATTCAGAGATTTTTTGCTCAAGCGTTTTATGAATGTCCTGCGTTCCGCATATAAAACGAACCGACGACATACCATAACCATGCGTATCAATAGTTCGTTTTGCTGCTTCAATAATTCTCCGATGGGCAGAAAGACCTAAATAATTATTAGCGCAAAAGTTAATGACTTCGTTTCCCTCAGTGGTATTTATAAGTGCTCCCTGCGGAGTGGTGATGATCCTCTCATTCTTATAGAGATTGGCATCTTTTATTTCCTTGATTTTCTTTTGAAGAACGGGTTGTAGTTTCTTGTACATGCTTCCGGCTACGTTTTAGGTTTGGGTTTGAAAACAGGTTTTGCCATAACTGGTTTTGGCTTTGCCGGTGCTTGAATCGCAGGCTTGATTGCGTCTGTTTCAGGGGACACGGGACTCGGTGAAACTGCAGGAGGTGTTTGCTCGGTCTTAACTACCGGAACTTGTAATGTATATTTTCTTCGGATCGGATTTATGAGATTTAACTTCTGCATGGTGAAACTGTCGGGATGCATTTGTTCAAACTCGTTGTTCCACTCCAGCCACAGTTGAGGTTCTGCTTTTCGAAATGCAGTTGAATCAATTTTTTTTGCTGTCAGGTATGTTTCGAAGTCCACAGGCCAAATTTAACAAAAGCTTTATCGAAGGGAGACAAAGGCTGGTCTTATTTTGTATTTTTCGGCCCACCATTTGGATCAGTTTATGAAGAATGAAAAAATTCTTGTCACAGGAGCAGCGGGTCAGTTGGGGACGGAATTGATCCAGGGTCTTTGGAAATACTATGGTAAAGAGAAGGTTGTCGCCACCGACATAAAAGAACCCAGGGGAATATTGGCAGAGGGAAATTTCGAAATTCTTGACGTAATGAAGCAAAAGAATCTGGAGACTCTGCTGCAGGGTGGAGGATTTACACAGATATATCATTTGGCTGCAGTTCTCTCTGCCACCGGTGAAAAAAATCCAAAGCAGGCCTGGCGCTTGAACATGGAAAGTCTGATTCATGTTCTTGATGCTTCCGTTGCTGCCAGGATACAAAAGGTGTATTGGCCCAGTTCTATTGCCGTATTTGGTCCGTCAACGCCGAAGAAGAACACGCCACAGTATACCATCATGGATCCCATGACCATTTATGGGATCAGCAAGCAAGCTGGCGAACGTTGGTGTGAATGGTATTTCCAAAATCACGGACTGGATGTACGCAGTCTTCGATATCCGGGTTTGATTGGTTATAAGACACAACCCGGTGGCGGCACAACCGACTATGCGGTTGACATTTTTTTGAAAGCAGTGAAAGAAAAAAAGTATGAATGTTTTCTTGAGCCTGACACTTATTTGCCGATGATGTACATGGATGATGCTGTCAAGGCAACGATTAATCTCATGGAAGCACCGTCTGAAAAAATCAAGGTACGTTCATCGTATAACGTAACGGCTATGAGTTTTTGTCCGTCGGAGATTGCTGACGAGATCAAAAAACAGGTACCTGATTTCGAGATTACCTACAAAGCGGATTTCAGGCAGGATATCGCTGATTCGTGGCCAGATTCGATAGATGACTCCAACGCACGACAGGATTGGGGATGGCAACCAGGGTATGATCTGGAAAAAATGAGTGCCACAATTTTAGAGAATCTCGTAGGATCTATGGAATAACAACTTTGATGACTTCTGTATTATCCCTTGAGATAATTTTCACCGAATAAATTCCAGAGGCTAAGTGCGATGGTAGTTCAACTTCCGTATCGCTATTTACTAAGCGATTGATCACTGAATTCCCATGGTTGTCTATTATTTGAAGCCTTGAAACATTATCTCGGTCATCATCGAATTCGAGAGTAAATCGATTATTTAGAACAGGATTTGGATAGGCCACGGCTGCTCTCTTAAAATTCCACTCAGCGTTAATTACTGGCGAATAATCAAAACGACCATCGAAGTCAACGCTCTTTAGCCTGTAATAATTTTTACCCTTTAAAGGATGTGGATCAGAAAATTCGTACAAGGTATTGATGTCTAATCCGCCGATTCCAGCGATCGTCCCTATTGTTTGAAACTCCAGGTTTGCGCTAGCTCGCTGGATTTCGAAATAGTCAAAGTTTTTTTCAAAGGTAGTGACCCATTGCAACCCGATGTTGTGGCTTGAAACGTCAACGACTTTAAAATATAATAATATAATCGGAAGTGGTCCGCCTGGAATACCTGAAATCCAGGAATAAAAAGAAGGATTTGTATTTTGCATGGTGGATTGATCACCGAGGTTGGGTGTCACAGTTCCGCCACCGCCGGATGATGTTGTTGTCCCATTCACATATAACCCATAAGGACTGGTGGAATTATTATTCTGAACAGCACTTCCTCCCCCGGAATATGAGACATTACCATGAACGTAGGTTTGGCCTCCATTTTCCACACGTATGAAGGTTCCACCGCCACCACTGTCTGTAACATTTCCGAAAATGGCAAAGCGACCATTCCTGTTTATTGTAACGTCACCGCTACCTTGCTGAACAAGATTTTGATAAATTATGAGATCACCATAAGGTGGAGGGGCAGCACTGGTTCCAACATGAAGGTAGTTTGCACTGTTTACTGTCACACTGCCATGGATAATAACTTTTCCACCCGGCTGAATCCTCAAGTTTGCGTTGAGATTCGCATTTCCGGATATTTCCAATGTGCCATATACGTTCACCGTTGCCCCGCCACTGAGTGAAAGATTGCCGGTAGCAGTGACCGAGCCATAGATGTTAGTGGTACCGTTAGAGACTGTTAAATTTCCGGTGATGTTTAGTGCACCATTTATGGTGTTGGTTCCATTTGAAAAAGTAACATTAGCGCTTGATGTTAGAGTCCGCCCCGCAGCAATGTTCAATGCTGCGCCACCAAAAGATGCGGCACTCGCAATCGACATATTGTGGTTAACGTTGATCGTTCCCCAGCTTGGGTTCAGGGGGGGACTACCGCCACCAACCCAATTAGCTCCTGTTGCCCATGCCCCATTTGCCGCTGAGGTGAAATTTTGTGCTCTAACTAAGCTGGAGATTAAAACCAGCCCAATAAAAAGCAGAAACGACCTTTTCATAAAGATTTAATATTAGACGTATAAAATATGCATCAGATACGATAATCGCGCCTGTACATCCCTAAAAGATATCAGGCTTTCCCTTAGTACACAAGAAGCCCGCCATCTAAGGGTATGCCACTAGATGTATGTTTTGTACGCATGGTGAAAGTCCCGGATAATGTCGCCAGAAATGCAAAAAACATGGATTTTCCGTCAAAAACGTTCGTCAAGGCAACAACGGGGAACTGAGAGTCCTCAGGGTAATCCCTGATCCATTGCCCAAATTGGGATCGAAGTTTCCCTAATTTTACCAATCCTGTACTCGGTTTACCTTTGCAGAATCATACTTTCACCATCATTATGAATACCATCCAGACACAATACTCAAGTAATATTCTTACAGCCATAATTTCCAGACCGAAAGCTATGAACGCCCTCAACGCTGAGGTCTTCCAGGAACTCAGGCAGATTATAAACGAGGTCTATCAAAACGCCGAAACAAGAGGATTCATCATAACCGGAGATGGGGAAAAAGCTTTTGTTGCGGGTGCTGATATAAAAGAACTGTCTGCCTTGTCTTCTTCAGAAGCATTTGAGCTTGCGCAACGTGGGCTGGAGGTATTTAAAATGCTTGAAGATTGTCCTAAGCCCGTCATCGCAGCCGTAAACGGATTTGCGTTGGGTGGTGGCTGTGAACTTGCCATGGCCTGTCATATACGGATCGCATCTGAGAATGCAAAATTCGGTCAGCCAGAAGTAAACCTTGGCATTATTCCGGGATATGGCGGAACACAGCGTCTCGCACAACTCGTAGGTCGTGGTAAAGCTCTTGAACTTATCCTTACTGGTGACAGCATCTCCGCTGCGGAAGCACAAGCGATCGGACTAGTCAATCACGTTGTTGCCAACCGCGAGGAACTCCTTGAAATGGCAAATACCATTATGAAAAAGATTATAAGCAAGGGGCCAGTCGCCATCGCTAAAGTAATTGAGTCCGTAAACGCCGGATTTGACTTTTCAAAGGATGGCTATAAAGTAGAGTCCGAAAATTTTGCTGCCTGCAGCGCGACGAACGATTTTAAGGAGGGTACGTTAGCATTTATTCAAAAGCGGCAACCAATTTTTAAAGGCGAATAAAAGGTCAGCAATGATTCGCAATTTCATAAGTATCTTGACCCGCTGATAACGGTTAACCTACACGGCCACTGAATGGGCAAACTCAAAAAACTTGCAGGTGAGACAGTCTTATACGGACTTGGAAGCATCATTCCTCGTTTTCTGAACTTCTTGCTGGTACCCCTCCACACCGATGTGTTTCAACCGGAGGAGTTTGGAATCTTAAGTAAACTGCTCGCCTACGTCGCTGTCTTCAACGTGATATACATGTTTGGAATGGAGACAGCTTATTTCAGGTTTGCGACTAAACCCGGTGCTAACGAAAAACGGATCTTCGACCTGGCACAAACGGCGGTATCCTTTATCAGCTTTTTTATTTCTGCCATATTAATTCTTAACGCCAACGCGATTGCAAATGCGTTGGATGTTCCGGGTCACAGCAACCTTGTCATCTGGTTTGTTCTCATCATGTTTATCGATGCTGTTGTCGCCATTCCGTTTGCCAGACTTCGACTGCAGAAGAGAGCGACACTTTTTGCTGTCGGAAAAATTTTGAACGTACTAATACTTATAGGTCTCAACTTTTACTTTCTGAAGCTTGCGTATGATCCGGCCGTTGGAATTGGATACATTGTTCTGGCCAACCTGATCGCCAATTCGTTCTTCATTCTGTTCTTCGCAAAAACGTTAATCGCCTGGCGCCCTGCTATCGATAAATCAATTTCGCCCACCATGGTAAATTATGCTTACCCAATCATGATCACAGGCCTGGCCGGCATGACCAACGAAATGTTTTCGCGGCAAACGCTAGACTGGTGGCTTCCTGAAAATTTTTATCCGGGCCAAAGTTCCAAATATGCGTTGGGGGTTTTCAGCGCATGCTACAAACTTTCAGTGCTGATGGCTCTTGCCATCCAGGCCTTCCGTTATGCGGCTGAACCATTTTTCTTCTCCAATGCATCCGACAAAGAATCGCCCCAGCTGTTTGCACAGATCAACCATTATTTCGTGATCGTATGCTGTATCCTATTGCTCGGCGTCAGTACAAACCTGGATATATTAAAAGTAATGTTTTTGAGAGACAGCGAATACTGGGTCGGACTTCCGATCGTACCTATCCTATTGCTTGCATATCTCTTCAATGGCGTATACTACAATATGACCGTTTGGTTTAAGATAACAGACAAGACTCACTATGCGACAATCATCACCGTGTTCGGAGCGGTTGTTACCATCGTAGCCAATTACATTCTCATCCCTATTGCCGGGTACATGGGCAGCAGCTGGGCAACGCTGATTTGTTTTTTCTCAACCACTACGCTTTGCTATCTGCTGGGCCAGAAATTTTATCCCATCCCTTATAACATTCCAAAAAGTCTCGCATATATAATCGTTACCACCCTCCTTGTGTACGCCGTTAATGCTGTGTTGATTGAACAGCAGTACCTCGCCACTACTTTTCACGTTATCGTTTTGTTGGCTTACCTGACGATCGCCTATTTCATTGAAAAGAAAGATCTGCGATCCTTAACAAATTGATTTTTTCCTAGTTTTACCATCACTAACGCAGAGCTGAATGAATATCATTATACCAATGGCAGGCCTTGGCAAAAGACTCAGGCCTCACACACTCACCACACCCAAACCTCTTCTGCCCATTGCTGGAAAACCAATAGTACACCGACTGGTTGAGGATATCGCGAAAGTTTGCCCTGAAAAAATTGAAACTATCGGCTTCATTATTCACCCGGGCTTTGGAAAGGAAGTGGAGGAAAGTCTGAAGGGGATCGCAAAGGAAGTAGGGGCAACCGGCAAGATCTATTACCAGGAACAAGCGATGGGAATATCCCATGCGTTGCTTTTTGCAAAGGAGCTGTTTAAGGGAAAAATTATCGTCGCATTCGCAGACACTCTTTTTAAGGCTGAGTTTAAACTAGACACAACTCAGGACGGGATCATTTGGGTACAACGTGTAGCGGATCCATCGCAATTTGGAGTGGTCAGGCTAAATGACGATGGCCAGATTGTGGAACTTGTTGAAAAGCCGACAGCCTTCGTTTCCGACCTGGCAATTATTGGAATTTATTTCTTCAAGGATGGGGCTGCCCTGGCAACCGAAATGCAGTATCTGATCGATAATAACATTAAAGACAAAGGCGAATTCCAGTTTACGTCGGCGCTTCAAAGCTTTAGCAAGAAAGGAGCAAAGCTTGTTCCGGGGTTAGTGACCGAATGGCTCGACTGCGGAAATAAGACTGCTACCGTTGAAACAAATCAGCGCTACCTCGAATTTATTAAAGACCAGGATCTGGTATCCAAGTCAGTAAAATTGATAAATGGCCTCATTATCCCTCCGTGCTATGTGGGAGATGGAGTAATAATTGAAAATTCGGTTATCGGTCCCTATGTTTCTATTGGGGAAAAATCGAGGATCGTAGACAGCAGAATCAAAAATTCAATTATTCAAAAAGAAGCTACATTACGGAACGCCATGCTGGACGATAGCATGTTGGGGAATTTCACTATTTTTGAAGGTTCTGTTCAGGATCTGAGCCTGGGCGATTTTAATTCAATTACACAACATTGAGAATAACTTCAGCATATGCCAAAGCTATTGTTGTCGTCTTACTTTTGACGACGGTTCCTTTCCTGGCCACTGCCCAGCGTAAGAAAAAGGATGGCGGGGATGTTTATGCAACCGGCCTGAAGCTCAGGGAAGCTGAATTTTATTTCACTGAAGGTGAAAAATTCTTTATCCTGGAGGACTATGCTAAAGCCCTTCTCTATTTTCAAAGATCACTTGAAATCAATCCTGATAATGCGACTGTTCATTTCAAGATTGCTGAGGTCCTTTCCAGAAGCAACAAACAAGAAGACCTTCTGAAGGCATCTTTTAGCATTGAGAATGCTTTAAAACTCGAGAAGAAAAACAAATTCTTCTATCTATTGGCTGCCAATATCTACGGTAGTCTCACAAAGTTCGATAAAGCTGCAGCGATTTATGAAACCCTTGTGCAGGAAGTACCCGGCTCTGAGGAATACCTATATGAGTTGGCCGCAGTTTACCAGTACGCCAACAAATTCGACGAAGCCATAAAAACATACAACCGTGCAGAACAAGCATTGGGAATTTCAGAAGTGTCGTCGGTGCAAAAAATGCGAATACTGATAGAGAATGGAAAGGTGAAAGAAGGCATCGCTGAAGGTGAGAAACTTCTTCAGGCTTTTCCAGGCGAAGAACGATATGTGATGGCCTTTTCGGAAATCTTATCGCAAAAGGGACATCGCGCTGACGCAATCAGGCATCTTGAAAAGTTTACACAAGAAAACAAAGACGCAGGTAATGCACGCATGCTCCTCGCGGGCATGTATCGCGACGACAAACAAGAGGAAAAAGCACGGCCACTGCTCTTAAATCTCTTTGATGATCCATCCATTGAGTTAAGTAGCAAGATCATCATCATGGCTTCCTACAACGGGGAACTCAATCAAAATAAGGCTAAGAAGATTTCCGATCCAGACAAGGAGGCATTCGCGCTGAAGCTCTTCGAGAAATTGAGCAGCCACAGCTCCGGAAACTCCAGCGTAAATGTAATTGGCGGCGATCTCTATCTGTCTCTCGGCAAAAATCGGGAGGCAATAAATCATTACACGCAAGCCCTTGAATCCGGTGATGTGAATTATGAAGTATGGCAGAACCTGCTGTATCTGGAAGTCCAGATGGAACAGTTTGGAGATGTTATCAAGCACGCAGATCAGGCCCTCGAACTATTTCCAAACCAGGGGATGCTTCATTATTTTCATGGTTTTGCAAATTTGCGGAAACGCCAATACCCGGAGGCCATTGCTTCCCTGGAGCAGGCAAAACGTCTGACTCAGTCTGATTCAAATTTCATGAGCGATATCAGTAACATGCTTGGCGATGCCTACAATGCTACCAAGGCCTACGAGAAATCTGACAAAGCTTACGATGAGGCATTGGTGCTGAATCCCGACAACAATGCTGCACTTAATAATTACAGCTATTATCTCGCCCTGCGAAAATCCAACTTGGAAAAAGCTGAAAAAATGTCGGCCCAGTTGGCGAAAAATAATCCGGATAATCCTACCTTCCTAGATACTTATGCCTGGGTACTATACACGCGCGAAAAATTTAAAGAGGCCCGAAAAGTGATTGAGCGCGCGATCAGCACAGGAAACGCCAATGCTACACATTTTGAGCATTATGGCGATATTCTTTTTAAGTTAGGGGATGTGAACGCTGCAGTCGAGCAGTGGCAGAAGGCGCGTGGTATGAATGCGAACAGCGAATTACTAAACAAAAAGATAGCGAATCGGAAAATGTATGAATAAAACGATCGGGCTTATCGTTATTCTCGGCTCTCTCCTCGCTGTATCCTGCAGCAAGAAAATAGTCACCCCGGTCGATATTGGTCCTCCCGCCACGGCACTTGCAATAGAAGAAATTGATTTCGAGTACCTCCATGGAAAGGCGCGTATGATCTTGCGCGACGCAAAGAAAGAACGCGATGTAAAGGCTAATGTGAGGATCAGAAAAGACAGCGTGATCTGGATGACGTTCTCGGTTATCGGGGTGCAGGGTGGAAAGGCACTTATCAACAAGGATTCCATCACTATCGTAAGCAACGTCGACAAGGAATATTATGTCTTCGATTACGCCGAACTTTCCAAGCGTTATAATTTCGACATTAACTTCAACGTTATTCAATCAGCCATGCTGGGCAACCTTATATCTCCGCGCAATTCGGAGGATGAGGTGGTTCAGGAGACTTCATATTTTTTATTAAAACAAAATAAGGGAACAATTGATGTTTCGAACTTCATCAACTCCGCAAGTATGAAAATAGAAAAGGTTGAAATGAAAGAGGGTAATACCAGCAATTCCCTGGTGATTAACTACTCTAACTTCCAACCTTTGAGCAACAAATTATTTCCATATAACGGAACTATCAGCTTATTCTATAAAACGCTATCGGGAGTATTAAACACAACTATTATTTTCGAATATAATAAGGCTGAGGTTGGTGATAAAGAGCTTAAGTTTCCTTTTAATATTCCTAAACGGTATGTGCGCAGGTAGACGCGTAATTGCTCTGCTTATTTTTTTCGTACTCGCTTTTTCTGCATCGGCTCAGAAGTCAAAATCTCAACTTCAGAAAGAGAAGCAGGAGAATCTTGAAAAAATTAAGGAGGTTGAAAAGATCATTCGTGAGACTTCCACCAGGAAAAAAAATTCACTGGGTGAACTCAGTGCGCTCAATCAAAGGATCCGTGTTCAGGAAAATTTGATTACCTCCATCAAGGGTGAGATCGGACTGCTCGACGCTGAAATATTGGAGAACACCGATATTATCACCGCCCTTGAAAACGATCTGGAAAAATTAAAAAAGGAGTATGTAGCGATGCTCTTTGCAGCGCAGAAAGCGAGCAACAGCACCACGCGACTAACTTTTCTTTTCTCAGCGAAATCATTCGATCAGCTTATCATGCGGCTGCGTTACATGGAACAATACGGTAAAACGCGCAGGCTGCAGGCCGATCAGATCGTGAAAGTTCAGGGCGAACTTTCGGGTCAGGTCAACGAAATACGCACCCGGCGCGAAGAGAAAAATAAATTGCTAACAGAAGTAGTCCAGGAGAACGAGAATCTCACAAGTTTAAAAAAGAAGCAAAACAGCTTAGTCAATACACTCGCAAGGCAAGAGAAGAAGCTTCGGAAGGATTTAGCGGAGACAAAAAAACTTGTAGCTCGTCTCGATAAGCTAATTGAAGACCTGATCAAAGAAGAAATGGCGCGCGCTGCACGGGCCAAATCAGGCGAATCTGAACTATTGTCCAATTCTTTTGAAGAAAACCGAAGCAAATTTATGTGGCCCGTTTCATCGGGTTTTGTTTCGCAAAAATTCGGACGTCAGAATCATCCGGTTCTTAAGGGAATTGTGCAGCAAAACAATGGCGTAAATATTCAGACCAAAGAAGACGAAAAAGTTAAGTCGATCTTTGATGGCGAGGTTAGACGGGTAGCTTTTATTCAGGGTTTAGGTAGCACGGTCATAATAAAGCACGGCGAATACCTTACCGTGTATGCCGGGTTGAAGGAAGTTTTTGTGCGTACCGGCCAGAAAGTTGTAACCAATCAGGAGATAGGGAAGATTTTTTCGAATCAGGAAGGGGTTTCTGAGCTTCGTTTCCAAATTTTCAGGAATACCACAGCGCTGGACCCCCAGGCGTGGCTCAAAGCCATGTAATAAGCCAACAAATTGGGGCTTATCCTCATTTTTAACCTGATATCATACGTGGAACCCGGTCAAGACATTGACAGCGTTTCATTTGATCCTACACTTTTTTACCCTACTTTTGTTATTCGATTAAAATTAATGCCATGAATACCACAATATTGTTTTTACAAGGGGTTGGATTCCAGGAAATTCTTCTCATAGGCCTATTTGTTCTAGTGTTCTTCGGCGCCAAAAAAATACCTGAATTCATGAAGGGACTGGGTAAAGGCGTTAAGGAATTTAAGGATTCAGTAAAGGACGTTAAGAAGGAAGTCGAGGACGCTAACAACGCAGCAAAAATCGAAGACAGCAAATAAAAAGTGTTGAAGACGTACGCTACACTTCGCGATATACAACACGATCTGCAGCAAGGAGTTCTTTCTACCCGGGATCTGGTTCAGAGTCACCTGGACAACATTAAGCAAAAGGCACATTTGAATGCTTTTCTCAGTGTGTACAAGGATGAAGCGCTCGAACGTGCCCATGAAGTCGATAAAAAAATTAAGGAAGGCAAAGCGGGTAAATTAGCTGGCCTCGTCGTAGGCCTGAAGGATGTGTTGGCGTACAAGGATCATCCCCTTCAGGCTAGCAGCAAAATTCTAAACGGTTTTATTTCTCAGTACAATGGCACCGCCGTTCAGCGCTTGCTGGACGAAGATGCCATTATTATTGGCCGGCAAAATTGTGATGAGTTCGCAATGGGCTCTTCTAATGAAAATTCGGCATTCGGCCCTGTGTTGAATGATGCTGATAATACTCGGGTTCCAGGTGGTTCATCTGGCGGATCTGCAGTGGCCGTGCAAGCCGATATGTGCCGTGTCTCCCTTGGTTCAGACACAGGCGGTTCCGTTCGCCAACCTGCCGCATTCTGCGGTGTGGTTGGACTCAAGCCAACTTATTCACGCATTTCACGCTTTGGATTGATTGCTTACGGATCATCATTCGACTGCATTGGCATTTTCGCAAAATCGGTGGAGGATGTCGCTGTGGTTTTGGAGGTAATAGCGGGAGGCGACGAATTAGATAGCACTGTTTCGCGAAGGCCAGTACCGTCTTACTTGAAGGATTTGAAAAACTCCAACGGCAAATCGTACAAAGTTGCCTACGTGAAGGAAATCGATGAGTCAGAAGGTTTGCAGGACGAAATAAAACAAAGCATTCAAGATAAGATCAAAGCTATTCGAGATAGTGGCCACACCGTTGACGTGATCGACTTTCCGCTGATGGAGTACGTGCTTCCAACTTATTATATCCTGGCAACTGCAGAAGCTAGCTCCAACCTGTCCCGCTATGACGGTGTACGGTACGGCTACCGGACGAAGGAAGCTACTGACCTTAGTTCACTTTACAAGAAAAGCAGATCGGAAGGATTTGGTAAAGAAGTTCAACGGCGGATCTTGTTGGGTACTTTCGTGCTGAGTGCAAGCTACTACGATGCTTATTATACAAAAGCTCAAAAGGTGAGGCGTCTTATTCGTGACAAGACTAAGGCAATTTTGAAACAGTACGATTTCATCATAATGCCAATAACGCCCACAACTGCATTTAAACTGGGGGAACATACCGAAAATCCCCTTGAGATGTACTTAGCAGATCTTTTTTCCGTTCAAGCTAATGTGGCAGGGGTGCCCGCTATTGCTATCCCGTGCGGCCGCGACAAACAGGACCTGCCCATCGGAATGCAAATTATCGCAGATGACTTCGAAGAATCGAAGCTATTATATTTTTCAAACGCTCTAATGAACTGACCACCATGAGAAAAAGTTTTCTCTTTTTTCTGTTCATCATTTTTTCGTCAGCGGCATTCGGTCAAATTCAGTCCGATTCGGTTGTAGTAGATTCCCTTGAAGTTGCCATTGCTGAAGAGGAACTGATTTTCAAGGAAGACACCGCCGACTTTGTCTATTTCGCGCTACCCAGCCAGATGGAATACGTACCTGGAGAGGATAGCCCTGAATTGTATGCCGATCGCCTCTCATGCCTTGAGAGAAACATGCCGCTAACGTACAATGAAAGAGTTCATGCGTTTATCAACTACTTCACGGTAAAGGATCGGGAATACACGCGCATGATGATGCGTCGTAAGAATCTCTATTTTCCCATTTTCGAAAAATATCTTGCCAAGTATAAACTTCCAGATGAGTTAAAATATCTCTCCATAATTGAGTCAGGCCTTAATCCACGCGCAATTTCACGCGTACGCGCCGTTGGATTATGGCAATTCATGTCGGCTACCGGTAAGTACTATGGTCTTAATAATGATTGGTATATCGACGAACGGATGGATCCCGAGAAGGCAACTGAATCTGCGTGCCGTTATCTTAAAGATTTGTATAATATGTTTCACGATTGGGAACTTGCACTAGCGGCTTACAACACAGGCCCAGGCAATGTGAAGCGCGCAATCCGACGTTCTGGATACAAGCGCTCCTTCTGGGAAATCTATCCTTACCTTCCCCGCGAAACCAGATCGTATGTACCGCAGTTTGTTGCTATCACCTACACGATGAATTACCTGGATGAGCATAATTTCTTTGACGAGGGAGAAGAAATGTTACCTCAATTCGATACGCTTCAGGTTTCAAACTTCCTTCATTTCGAAACGTTCGCAAAGCTCACGGGCGCATGCCTTGAGGATTTGCAAAGATTGAATCCTTCGATACAACGGAATGCTATACCAGAAACAAAAAAGACTTATACATTCTATATTCCCCAGGCAACTAAGGATGTTCTCTCACTAAATCGTGTAGCCATCCTTGATTCAGCTTCGAAAATCGGCCGAAAAGAACTTGAAGTCCTTGCACAGAATTCAGAAGGAAGTACTTACGGTAGGGATAGAATTGTCTACAAAGTTAAGAGCGGCGATGTCCTGGGGTCGATTGCAATACGCTACGGAGTGAGGGTTAACGATTTGCGTAAATGGAATAATCTCAGAGGTAATACAATCCGTGTAGGGCAACGGTTAAGTATCTGGCAACGGAATGCGCCTTCGAGATCCAATACCGTTCTCGCATCGAACAAAACGACCAGGCAGTCATCTCCAATGCCGATTACATCAAAAACGTATGTTGTTCAGCCTGGTGATACATTGTGGGATATATCTAAGAAATTCGAAGGGCTGACCATTGAAAAAATCAAAACGCTCAACAATCTGAATAATGCCAAAATCCAACCGGGTCAGAAGTTGATCATTGGTATTTAAGGGATTTAACGAGGCAATGGCATTTTAAACTTACTTTCCCGTGTGACTGTTTTGTAGTTAACACATTATAGTCACGAAACATCTTTTCATGAAGTACACCATATTAATATTTGCGACAGTTGTGGCGTTATTAGCCGGCTGCAACAAAGAAACAGATCCTGATTATCTGCCAAAAGCAAATGGTAAACCAGGAGAAATCGTAGTAATAGTAGATTCACTGCAATGGAATGGAGCGTTGGGTTCGGCTCTTAAGAGAATTTTCAGAGCCGAGGTTCCTGCCTTGCCGCAGGACGAGCCGATGTTTACTGTGATCTATGCGCATCCTGAGCGCAACATGAGTCTGCTTACTCAATTGAGGAATCTCGTTTATGTATTTACTCTCGATCAAAACTCAAGAGGTTCAAGAAGGCTGAAAGAATCTATGAGTCCTGAAACAATTACACGGATACAGCAAGACACCAGCTTTTTTATGTCTACGATTCAGGACAGATATGCGCGTGGTCAGGAGGTGATGTATTTGTTTGGACCAACCGAAAAGGCGCTGATTGAAAAACTGGAAAAAGCAGGCCCAAGGATCATAAACCATTTCAATACTCTGGAAAGGGAAAGACTTGCAAAAAATATTCTCGGGAGAAGAGCAACGGAAGGGGTATCTGCATTTCTGCGAAGAGAACAGAACATTGAAATTGCTATACCTGTAGGCTACAAGTTGGCGGACAGGCGCGACAATTTCGTATGGATGCGCCAGATCGATCCTGATTATGACAAAGATATTTTTATTTCGTGGAAGCCCTATGAAAGCGAATATCAGTTCCTGCCAGACAGTGTGATTTCCTGGCGAAACGAGATCGCGCACGATTATTTATTTGAGGACCCGAAAAATCCTATCAGCTTTCTTGTAACCGAACAGGATGATGCGGATGTACTGGCAAAGCAAATAAACTTCAAGGGTCATTTTGCCATGGAGATCAGGGGACTCTGGCGAACGAATAACAGAACCATGGGTGGTCCTTTCGTCGGATATGCAATCGCAGATCAAGCCAAGGGACTGATTTATTACATCGAAGGATTTGCGTATGCACCAGGCAAGCACAAACGCGAATTTATTCGGGAGCTTGAAGCGATACTGTGGTCGTTTAAGATCAGTTCTGATCTTGAGCCACAGGAACCGAAGGCTCAGCCTTTATCCAAACAGTGAACACTGAGCCAATCCCTTGCTCGCTCTTGAGGTCAATCTTGCCGCCTAACGCTGAGAGTTGAGTCTTCACTAGGTACAATCCAAGGCCACGACCGTCGACATGAGAATGAAATCTCTTGTAGAGGCTAAAGAGGTGATCCTTGTTTGCTTCGGTATCTATACCCAGGCCGTTATCAGCAACTGCGATCTTCACATATTCGCCGTTTGAAAGGGAGCGAACAGTAATGATGGGATCTCTCGCCGGATGACGATATTTGATCGCATTGCTGATCAAATTGTAAAAAATACTTTCCAAATAAGTTGGTATAGTCTTAACGTTGTCGGCGTTGGTAAAGTCAGCAGAGATACTTGCTTTACTATCTTTAATATCGCTGTCAAGCGTAGATACCACTTTATGATAGACAGATTCCAGACGGGTTTGTGTTAGAGCTTCGACATTGATTCGTTGAACAGCCAGTATATCGGTAAGGTCCTGAATGATGCGATCAAGGTCTTGCGTCGACTGCATCATGAGCCTTGCGATTTGTGAGATTTCTTCAGGTTCTTTAGTAAAATCAAGGATTGACGAAAGACCAAGTATCCGTGACATTGGTGCTCGAAGGTTGTGTGATATAACAAATGCAAATTGCTCCAACCTGTTATTGTGATCAGTCAATTCTGCATTCGCCTGCTTCAAGTTTTGAGTCTGCCTTTCAACTTCGGTAGCCAGCTCGTCATTTTTTCCCTTTATGACGAGATTTTGCTGTTCGATTACCTGCTTTGCCTCCAACAGTTTTTCATTGTGCATACTGATCTCCTCGTTCTGCGCAGTTATCTCTTCATTCTGGGCCAGTATTTCTTTCGTGCGATCATGAACCGTTCGCTCGAGTACCTGATTCTGCTGCTCAAGTATCGAAGCTTTTTCCGCCTCCGAGTTTCTCAACTTTTCGGATAATGAAAGCGCGCGGTTTGTATAATATGCAGTGTAGGCGAGTGTCGGGACTGCCAACACAAATAATATGATCTGCAAAAGGTAACTGTTCTCAAGGGCTCTTTCATATTCGAGTTGCGCCTGTTTCGAAATCCGGTCTTCAAATTGGTAAACATCTCTAGAAAACTTTTGATATTGCAACCACAAATTGTAACCTGGATCTGCCTCTAACAATTTCACATACTCGGGTTGATTTCCTTTGTCGATTAAGTCAAGCATCACCTGAGTGACTACGACGTAACTTTTGATCGAATCGCGTAGCTGATAAAACTTATCCATCGAAAAGTCTTGCTCCCGCAGAGATCCTTCTAGTTTTTCCAACGATTTATTCCTATCGATGGTCGCAATTTGTACCGCGTCCTTATAATGTTGATTATTGACAAATGCATAACTTCTCACAGCCAGGTCCAGTAGGTGCAAGCTGCGCATCACTTCACTAGTATTAACCTTTACCTGTTCGGCCTTTTCCTGCTGGTTTTTGTTAAAAGTTATGATACAATTGTTCCGATAGATAAGATAAATGTCTGCCAGGATCAGCAATGCTATTATTACTACGATACCATACAACCAATACCGCCTGAGCGAGAACATCATCGGCAACATTTGTCTTAGATCAAAAAAGAAAATTCAAATTCATTGAACTAACCGGCCGCCAATATAATATCTTTTCCTATCCTTATTATCTTTAAACCTTTAACCCGACATACATGGCGATCAAAAAAATCAGAAAGCAGGATGCTTTGGCTTACCACATGCAGGGACAACCTGGAAAAATCGAAGTTGTCCCAACTAAAGCACTGACCTCTCAGCTGGATCTGGCACTGGCTTATTCGCCGGGCGTTGCAGAACCGTGCAAGGAAATAGCCGCCAATGTGGAGGATGTATATAAATATACTTCAAAGGGAAATCTTGTAGCTGTAATCTCAAATGGAACAGCTGTTCTGGGTCTTGGAAATATTGGAGCTGAGGCAGCGAAACCCGTAATGGAGGGTAAAGGTGTCCTGTTCAAAAAGTTTGCAGGTATAGATGTGTTTGATATTGAAATAAATGAAGAGGATCCTGACGAATTTATAAAAATTGTCAAAGCATTGGAACCGACCTTTGGCGGTGTCAACCTTGAGGATATCAAAGCGCCCGAGTGTTTCAAGATCGAAACCGAGCTAAGGGAGAAAATGAATATCCCGATAATGCATGACGATCAACACGGAACAGCCATTATTTCTTCTTCTGCACTTTTAAATGCGTTAGAGATTATTGGGAAAAAAATTGAAGACGTAACGATTGTTGTAAATGGTGCGGGTGCCGCAGCCGTTAGCTGTACCAAACTCTATATCGCTTTGGGTGCCAGGAAAGAAAATATTGTGATGTGCGACAGCAAGGGAGTGCTCAACGATAGCAGAACAAATCTTGATGACATCAAGTCACAGTTTATCACAAAAAGAAAAGTAAATTCATTGCAGGAAGCAATGAAGGGCGCCGACGTATTTGTTGGCTTATCTGTGGCTGATGCGATCACACCGGAAGACTTGAACAACATGGCAAAAGATCCGATTGTGTTTGCTCTTGCCAATCCAAATCCAGAGATCAACTACGACCTGGCTATGCAAACACGACCGGATATTATTATGGCAACCGGTCGTTCTGACCACCCCAACCAGGTGAACAACGTGTTGGGGTTCCCCTACATCTTCCGTGGTGCGCTCGATGTGCGAGCTACTGAAATAAATGAAGAGATGAAGCTCGCGGCGGTGCATGCAATTGCTAAGCTTGCGAAGGAACCGGTACCCGATATGGTGGTGAAAGCCTATGGCACCGACAAGATCCGTTTCGGACGAGATTACCTGATCCCAAAGCCTCTAGATACCCGACTTATAACAACCATCTCTCCCGCCGTCGCCAAAGCAGCAATGGATTCTGGCATCGCGAAAAACCCAATTACAGATTGGGGTGCTTACCACAATGAATTGCAAAAAAGAATTGGTATAGACCAAAAACTGATGGCTCGCATTATTGATCGCGCGAAGAAAAATCCAAAACGAATTGTATTTACGGAGGCGACCCACAGCAAAATTCTAAAAGCCGCACAAATTCTAAAAGATGAGGGGATAGCGAAGCCTATCCTCCTGGGTAATAAGAAGGAGATTCTCCAGCTTATTGAGGAGCATAAATTAGACCTTCATGATTGTCCCATTATTTATCCGAGAGATGAAACGGAGAACGTGAACCGATATGCTGAAGTTCTGTACAAAAAACGTCAACGCAAAGGTATGACCTATCAGGATTGTCTTCGGCTAATACGAGAACGCAACTACTATGCAGCCATGATGGTCGAGCATGGAGATGCTGACGCATTGGTGAGCGGATTAACGAAGGACTACCCTAAGACAATTCTTCCTTCGCTGCAGATTATCGGCACCGCGCCTGGCGTGAGCAGGGTGGCGGGCATGTACATCATCATGAACAAACGAGGGACTTACTTTTTTGCAGACACCACCGTCAATCTAAACCCTGACGCAAAGGAACTGGCGGAGATCATTGAATTGACTGCTCGCGGCGTCAAATTCTTCGACATAGAACCACGGATTGCAATGCTGTCGTATTCAAATTTTGGATCGTCAAAAGGTGTGGTACCTGAGAAAGCCAAAGAGGCCGTACGACTTGCCAGGGAGCGCAACCCGTCATTGGTGGTCGAAGGTGATATTCAGGCAAACGTCGCCCTCGATACTAAAATTCAGCAGGAAACTTTCCCTTTCAGTGCACTGTCGAAAGACGGTGCAAATACCCTTATTTTCCCTAACCTGTCGTCTGGAAACATTGCTTATAAGCTTTTGATGGAAATTGGCGGGGCTGATGCAATTGGTCCGATACTGTTGGGGATGAAAAAGCCGGTACACATACTACAGTTAGGAAGCTCCATTCGCGAAATTGTTAATATGGCTGCTATCGCCGTCGTTGACGCGCAGCTACACGACCAGAATGATCACTTGTAGATCGGTTTAAAACCCAGTTCGTAGAATTACCCTTGTTGAAATGACGAGCAATCTGAAAATGTCGCAAAATCTTTATTTTCTTTGCTGTTTGAACCAGTAGAAACCGACTTTTTAGACACTAAACATGATAGCGTTCCTCAAAGGAAGACTTGTTCAGCGCGACCCTACATTCGTTGTTGTCGACGTGCAGGGTGTGGGGTATCAGCTTCAAATTTCTCTGCAAACTTTTTCGGAAATAAAGGAACAGGAAAATGTGATGCTTTACACTCACCTCAATATACGCGAGGATGCGCATGTGCTGTTCGGCTTTAGCAGCCTTACGGAGAAGAAACTTTTTCAACAGTTGATTTCAGTTAACGGCGTAGGACCCAGTACGGCGATTATAATGTTATCTTATCTGAATTGTAATGAGCTTAAGACTGCTATTGTGCGCGAAGATGCTGCATCGCTACAAGCAATTAAGGGCATTGGAGGCAAGACTGCACAACGAGTTATAATTGAATTAAAAGATAAACTTAAGAAGGAAAGCTGGGAAGAATCGCAGCCGGCTATTTCGTTGGGACCTCACAATACGATGCGGAATGAAGCGTTATCAGCTTTACTCACGCTGGGTCTGCCCAAAGCAGCAGCCGAGAAAAGTGTAGATACCGTCCTGAAAAAATCAGGAAATACCATTACCTTAGAAGATTTAGTTAAGCAGGCCCTCAAAAACGCATAGTACGTTTTGAATTTTTTTACGTGCAAGAATAAAACTCTCTCGCTCGGCCAGTTTTTTTTCCTATGGCTAGGCTTTGTGTTCATACCCGAAATGGCGTATGCTCAACAGCCTGATTCTACGCGTGCAACTTCCCAGGATACCACTACCAATCAGACTTACACACCGAGCCGTCGACCGACCTTTCGTGCGTCTGACCGTTATGGTGATCCATTCTCAAATACAACGCCCTCATCTCCACTGTTTCTGAAGGATCCAAATCAGATGAAACTGGATGTTGAGATCGACACGGCCCTGAACTATACGATCTATGAAAAGATTGGAGACCTCAATTACCGGCCGATGTCGAGTATGACTTTTGAAGAATTCAAGCAATACCAGGATCGTCAAATTCTGAAAAGCTATTGGCAAAGCCGATCTCGCGCCCAGGACGGTGAGAGTCCTATCAGCGGTCGCGGCTTTACTCCCAAAATATTCATAAGCCCGATTTTGGATCGGATTTTCGGAGGCAGCTACATCGAGCTTGTGCCTCGCGGGTTTGTCACGCTCGACTTTGGAGGTGAATGGCAAAAGATCAGCAATCCTTCAATTCCAATCCGGCAGCAACGCAACGGCGGATTTGAATTTGACATGCAGATCAACATGAGTGTTGTGGGAAAGATCGGTGAGAAGCTTGCAGTGACCGCCAACTTCGACAACAACAATTCCTTCGACTTTCAGAATAATATGAAAGTAGAATACACCGGCTACAAGGAAGACATTCTGCAGAAACTTGAAATTGGTAACGTAAGTCTTCCTTTGAACAACACGCTGATCCAGGGTGCTCAAAATCTTTTCGGTATAAAGGCGAAGATGCAATTCGGCAAGCTCGATGTTACTACTATCGCGACCACGCAACGCGGAAAGACAGCTTCGATCAATCTCGGCGGTGCTGGCGGACAAGGCAGCGGTCAAGGCAGGCCTTTCGAAATTATCGCATCCAACTATGACGAAAACAGGCACTTCTTCCTCGGACATTTTTTCAGAGACAATTTTACCAAATGGATTGGAAATCCTCCACAGATTACCTCTGGTGTTAACATAACACGCGTGGAGGTGTACATCCTCAACAGGAACAATGATACTCAAACCCTTCGCAGCGTTGTCGGTCTTATGGATCTTGCTGAGGGGGAGCGAGTGTATAGGCAAAGCGTTGCCGGTCCACCGAGACCAGGTTACCCAAATGCGAATGAAGCTAATAACTTATTCTCTTTAGTATCCGGACTGAACCGAACAGGCGATATTGATCCACAGCTGGAAGGTTCAGGACTAAAAAATGGAGTTGATTATGAGAAGATCACCAGCGCAAGAAAGCTAGCCCCAACAGAATATACTTTCCATCCACAGCTCGGTTACATAACGCTTACGCGTAAGCTTCAAAATGACGAGGCACTTGCCGTTGCTTATGAATACTCCTACAATGGAAATCCATACAAAGTTGGTGAGACCTCCGACGACTATGCCTCATTCGAAGACAATGCCGTAATATTTTTGAAACTGCTTCGCCCTCGAAAAGTTGCTATTCGCGATGAAAATAAGCGCATCATTCCCACGTGGGATCTGATGATGAAAAATATTTATAACCTGAATGTAAATCAACTTTCTCAGGAAGGATTTCAACTGCGCATCATTTACCGCGATGACCGCACCGGTATTGACAATCCCCAACTACAGGAAGGAGCAAATGTCCGGACCCGACAACTCATTGAAATTCTTGGACTCGATAAACTGAATCCTGTCAACGATCTTCAGCGGGATGGAAACTTTGATTTTATCGAGGGCATCACCATCAACACAACAACGGGTCTCATAATTTTTCCACAACTAAAACCTTTTAGTGAAGGCCTACGACAAGCGTTCAGAGGGGAATCAAACGAAAACTTCCTGATTCAAAAATATTCATACGATACTTTATATAATACCACGAAAGCGGATGCAGAATTGTTTGCTACAAAGAACAAGTTCTACATTAAAGGTCTTTACAACGCCGGTTCGTCAAAAGAAATTTTGATACCAGGGTTTGGTGTGGCGCAGGGTTCAGTAAAAGTTTACGCGGGAGGATTACCCCTTGTGGAAGGTACAGACTTCGTGGTCGATTACACTTTTAGCAAAGTCACTATTCTAAGTGAACAGATTCTTAGTTCAGGAAAGCAGATCGAAGTGAAATATGAACAGTCAGATCCATTTGCATTTCAAACGCGCAGCTTGCTGGGTACACGCTTTGATTACCATTTGAATGAGGATGTCAACCTGGGGGGTACTGTTTTATATTACAATGAACGTCCGCTGGTAAGCCGCAACCAGATCGGAACTGAACCTGCGAGGAACTTACAATATGGATTGGACTTCAATATCAACAAGCGCAGTCGCATGCTTACTAAGATTGTTGATGCGATCCCATTCCTGGAAACGAAAGAGCCATCTACAATAAATTTTACCGGTGAATTTGCGCAGCTTCTTCCTGGTACGTCCAACATTGTAGATGGTGAAGGAACTGCCTACATCGACGATTTTGAAAATTCAGCAACACCTTATTCATTGATGAGTCCGGCAGGATGGAAACTGGCAAGCACTCCCGAGACTGATGACAAGAGATTTGATCCAAGTACAACCGAAAATGATATAAAGGCAGGATACAAAAGGGCGAAGTTGGCGTGGTACCAGGTAGACAACCAGTTGTACCGGGATGTGGGCAGATTTAAACCTGATAATATTAATGCCGACGATTTGAAGAAGCACTATTCGCGTGCTGTCGGTCCACAGGAAATTTTTCCATTCAGAAATAATCAGCAAGGAATTTTTTACGAGCAGATTTTTGATGTTGCTTACTATCCGAGAGAGCGCGGTCCTTACAACTATAACCCGGACTTGGATAACAATGGGTTCTTAACAAACCCTGAATCAAACTGGGGAGGTATTACCAACGCGATTGAAACAGAAGTTGATTTTGATAAGGCGAACATTGAGTATATCGAATTCTGGTTACTCGATCCTTTCATCAACTCACAATATGGTACAATTGACGATGGAATAAATCCACCGAGGTCCAACACCACCGGGGGAAAATTGATTTTCCAGCTGGGAAGCGTTTCCGAAGATATCATCCGGGATGGACGACATGCATTTGAAAATGGATTGCCTCCTGATGGCAACCTCGAAGGCGGCGCTATAAAAAACGACTGGGGATATGTTTCATCTCAAAGCTACCTGATTGGAGCTTTTGATAATTCAACTTCCGCACGCGCTAACCAGGACGTAGGTTTGGACGGACTTGGTAACGATGGAGAAAGATCTTTTTTTGCTTCGACTCCGGAGAGCTTTTTAAATACTGTAAACCCGTTAGCCCGCGCAGTAGCAGAACAGGATCCATCGGCAGATAATTTTACACACTGGCTCAACAGCGTTTACGATCAGGCTGATGCAAAAATATTGGCGCGATATAAGAATATGAACGGCCAGGATGGCAACTCTCCCATTATTACCGGTAACGATGCCGTTGCGCAATCAGGAAGTACGCTTCCCGACAACGAAGATCTAAATGCTGATAATACATTAACGGAGCTGGAAGAATACTATGAGTACGACATGGACCTCAAGCCGGGCATGGTTATCGGTGACGAGTATATTGTTGACAGAATAGAAACGGATGACAAAGGAATTCTTCCTGAAAAAGTAAAATGGTATTTGTTTAGAATTCCAGTGAGAGAATTCGAAAACAAGTACGGTCCCATCGATGGTTTTAAATCAGTCAAATATGTTCGTATGCTTCTGACCGGATTTCGCGAACCCGTGGTATTACGTTTTGCAAATTTCAGAATGGTGGGTAGCCGTTGGAGAAGATATACAGACAATTTAAGAGAAGGTGCGTTGATTAAAGATCCTGAACCTGGATCCGACAACTTCACAGTGAATGTTGTCAGCCTGGAAGAAAATGCTGCTGGCGACGAGGGCAAGTCACCATACGTGATTCCACCTGGCGTGTTGCGCGACCGTGATAACAGTTCTTCTGTCTCTCGTTTGCTAAACGAACAATCCATCCAGGTTTGTGTCGATGATCTCGAAGATGGCGATGCACGCGCTATTTACAAGAACACATCGGCGGATCTTTTCAATTATGGAAGAGTAAAGATGTTCCTCCACGCGAACAGCGATTCCGATGATGATGACATGACTGCCTTCTTGCGTATGGGTACAGACTTCGATGAAAACTACTATGAAATCGAAATCCCGTTAAAAATCACGAAGCCCGCGAACACAACAGACATACGCGAAATATGGCCTGAAGAAAATGAAATCGATCTCGCGCTTTCAGAATTGTATGCATTGAAGGCAGCTCGCGATCGTGAGGGATTTCCGCTATCTGAAATGTATCCGCGCGAAGGGCCGAAGCTAGTAGATGGACGCCATCGAATCCGAATTTTTGGACGACCCGATCTCAGCAGTGTTCAGGTGCTAATGATTGGCGTGAGAAACCCACGATCGCCGGATAAACAAATGCACTCAGTATGTTTTTGGGCAAATGAATTGCGCGTAACTGATTTCGATCGCACCGCCGGATGGGCTGTGAGTTCAACTTTGAGCGCAAAGCTTGCCGACTTTGCCGTAGTAACTGGAGCATTTCGCCACACGACCTTTGGGTTTGGATCTGTAAGTTCTAAAATTTTCGAACGGACGCGCGATGAGACGACGGCATATGACGTTTCTGCCAGCGTTCAGGTTGACAAACTTTTACCAGGAAACACAGGGATAAAGATTCCGATGTTTGTGAGCTACGAGAACACTGTTGTCAATCCAAAATTCGATCCGGCCAATCCGGACCTTCGAATAGATGCTGCATTATCATCGTTTAATTCCGAGGATGAGCGACAGAGTTACCTGAAACTCATACAGGATCGAACAACGCGACGAAGTTTCAATTTGACGAATGTGAGAAAGGTAAAAGTGAACCCTGAATCCAAATCACACATTTGGGATGTAGAAAATCTGTCTTTCAGTTATTCGTATAGCGAGGCAGTGCGAAGAAATTTCACCATTCAGGAACAACTACTGCGACAGTATAGGGGATCCGTTGCGTATGCTTATGCTCCAAAAGCAACCGGTATCGAGCCGTTTAAGGATTCAAAATTATTTGCGTCACCATGGCTTAAACTTATCAAAGACTTTAATATCAGTTTCCTGCCGAGTAATCTGGGTGTGAGGTTCGATCTTGACAGATCGTTTGGGAAAAATATCTACCGAAACGACAACTTCATATCCGATCCTAATTATCTAAAGTACTTTACCTTCAATCGTCAGTATAATCTTCGCTGGAACATTTCCAAAAATTTGTCTTTCGATTATACCTCTCGCGCCTATTCCGTGATCGACGAACCTGAGGGCGAAGGCGATTCCGTCAGATCGGAGATTATTAAAAACCTGAAGAAATTCGGGCGGATGAAGAACTTCAACCAAAGTCTGACGCTAAACTATACTTTGCCTTTTGATAAGATACCGATAACTGATTGGCTAGGCGCAGACTACAGGTATGCTGTTCGCTATGAATGGAGAGCCGGGCCGCTTGATCAACCGGATGAGGGAGATATTATTAACGGGTTACCTGATGAATTAGACTTTAGAAATATCATTGAGAATAGTCGCGAACGAAATATATCCGGAAGGATAGACATGGTTAAGCTTTATAATAAGGTCAAATTCCTAAAGGAATTGAATACACCGGCAAGACCAATGTCTACCAGACCGAACACAAACCCGAGAGTACAGCAGGCACCTGATACAACGAAAGCAAAAGTTCCGGGAATTGCCAAAGGTGTGTTACGACTGCTCATGTCTCTTCGCGGAATCAATGGAACATATCAATTGACAGAGGGAACTACCCTTCCAGGGTTTAATCCTTCACCAAAGTTTTTGGGCATGGACGAAAGTTGGAATTCCCCTGGATGGGACTTTATTCTTGGAGGCCAGGATCCCAACATTCGTTTCAAGGCAGCGCAGAATTCATGGCTTACCACAAACCAGGGTTTGACAACACCTTTCGTCCAGAGAATGGATCAGAATATTAACGTGAGGGCTAACATCGAACCGTCGACGGATCTGAAGGTAACAGTAGATTTCAGGAAGGAGACTTCAAATTCCTATCACGAGATCTATCGTTTTACAGAAGAAATAGATCCGCTTACAGGCTTGCCCGTCCCAAATCGAGATCCTGTTACAGGTTTTGCCTCACTTAGTCCGAACCGGTCTGGGCGGTACAGAATATCGTTTAACACAATCAAAACTTCCTTTAATTCTTCAAATACTGATACAGAGTCAGAAGTATTTAAAACATTCGAGGAGAATCTGGAGATCGTGAGAGCCCGGCTTCAGACGCGTAACCCGGGAACCGAATACGATTTGGGTTCACAAGATGTAGCGATCCCTGCATTTATCGCTGCTTACTCTGGAAAGAATGCAGCAACGATGTCGTTGACGCCATTCCCAAAAACTCCGTTGCCGAATTGGCGTGTAGACTATACGGGACTATCGAAGATTAATTTCTTCAAAAATTTGTTTCAGTCTGTAACGGTGACACATGCTTATCAGTCGTTTTATGAGGTAACAAACTTTTCAAACTCCCTTCAATTCTCTGACAGAAATGTTTTGGAAATAGATAAGCCAATCAATGACTATAACGATTCATATTTTGGCGTTCCAGGAACCAACACAGCTCTTCCGGTTTACGTTATCAGCCAGGTTCTGTTAACAGAACAATTTGCTCCGCTCGTTGGAATCAACGTGCGAACTAAGAGCAGGGTAACAGCGAATTTTCAATACAAAACAAAACGAGATCTTTCTTTGAACATTTCGAATGCACAGATTACTGAAATGAACACAAAGGATGTATCACTTGAACTTGGTTTCACCAAAAACAATATGAAGCTTCCATTCAAGTCGGAAGGCAGACTGATCGTCTTAAAGAATGATATAACCTTCAGGATGAACGTAATGATGTCCGATACACGCACGATCCAGCGCAAGATCGGCGAGTTGAACACCGTAACGAACGGAAATATTAACTTCCAGTTAAGGCCAAACATCGTGTATGCTGTTAATCAAAAGCTAAACGTCCAGCTTTACTTCGAGCGCACGATAAACGAACCACAGGTTTCAAATTCCTACCGCCGCGCTACAACTCGTTTTGGTGTTCAGGTGAGGTTCAGCCTGGCGCAGTAGATTTTAACTAAGCAACTTAACTTGCTGACCGACACCCGAAGCTCCAATATTTCGATATATATCTGCCTGAAAAAAACAAGGTCCACACCCCCTCACTTGATTTTCCAATCTTCCCATTTTAGCCTATTTTTAGACCCAACATCAACACCCCAACACTTCAACACATCAACACATGAATATTCCCGACACCCTCAAATACACAAAAGACCACGAATGGATTAAAATTGATGGCAAAACCGCCGTTGTCGGCATCACCGATTTCGCACAGGGTGAATTGGGTGACATAGTGTACCTGGACATAAATACGCTCGGGCAGCAGATCAATGAGCATGATGTTTTTGGTACAGTAGAGGCGGTGAAAACCGTTTCCGACCTATTTATGCCAGTAAGTGGTAAAGTATCGGAAGTAAACCCTTTATTGGAAAGCAACCCCGAGAAAGTGAACGCCGACCCTTATGGAGATGGCTGGCTCATCAAAATAGAAGTCACCGGGGCTACAGATGGGTTGCTGTCTGCTGCAGAATATAAAGAACTAATTGGAAAATAAGGCGGTTGTTAGAATGGGGTTTTCCCGAGGAAGATTAGTGGACTTTATTGATTTCGAATGATTGAATTACCCACGATTTCGCCGGACGCACAGCGTCGCAAAAAGCCAGATTGGCTACGCGTAAAATTACCTGTAGGTCCCGACTATGCGCGTGTGCGAAAGCTTGTCGACAACTATAAACTACACACCATATGCGAAAGCGGCAACTGTCCCAATATGGGCGAATGCTGGGGTGCAGGAACAGCGACCTTTATGATCCTCGGCAACATATGCACACGCAGCTGCACGTTCTGTGCGGTAGCAACGGGGAGGCCAACCGAATATGACCTCGATGAACCAAAGCGGGTAGCGGAAGCGATTAAGCTGATGAAAGTTAAGCATGCCGTAATCACCAGCGTTAACCGCGACGAACTTAAGGATAGGGGCGCTGAGGTTTGGTATAATACAGTCGTCGAAACAAAAAAGATAAGTCCTGAAACAACGATAGAAACTTTAATACCAGACACAAAGGGTAACTGGGATGCATTGTATCGTATGATCGATGGAGGTCAGGAGGTTGTTAGCCACAATATGGAAACTGTGGGCAGGTTATACAGAATGGTGCGACCGCAAGCCCGTTATGAGCGCAGTCTGGAACAAATCAAGAGAACGAAGGAAGCTGGGAAGCGCACCAAGTCGGGTATAATGCTTGGGTTGGGAGAAACCAAAGAAGAATTGTATAAAGCAATGGATGACCTTGTTGCTAACGGCCTGCATATACTAACCCTGGGACAATACCTGCAACCAACGAAACTCCACCTTGAAGTTGCTGAATTCATTCATCCTGATACATTCGCGATGTACCGCGAAGAAGGACTTAAACGCGGGCTCAAATATGTCGAAGCGGGACCATTGGTGCGATCGTCGTATCATGCTGAGCGGCATGTGAATGTGCCAATCGACTAGTGGTTTTACATTGGAAATTTGAAATTGGATATTAGTGAGCAGAGTAGGTCAATCCAGGCTCAGCGTCCTCAGCGCGCATTTTTCTTTGCGTCCTCCGCGGTAAAAGGGAACTTGGCGTCGCGCGGCCTATCCGACAGCGTACCCAGAAGCGTATAAAACGGAAAAGCGATCCGTCTTAATGAAGAATCACTTTTCTTTCCAGGCTGGCATAAAGCCGCCTTAAAAACAACATTGTTAAAAATTAATCTTTCGTCTTCACAGAATCTCCGTGGTTAGTTTCTCCCTCCTTCGGAAAAATTTGTTTTTCTTTTTACTTTTGTGAAACCCGCTAAACAGTGATCAGAAAATTCTTCCCTCACGATAAGAATTATATTCTTGAAGAGGCACAGCTTTCACTGCAGCAATCCCTTCTCTTCTACCTCCTCGATTATGTAAAAGTTGAGCACCTGCTGCGCAACAATCCGTTGGGTATAATGGACACGATGGCTTTGAAGATTACGACGCACTCCAGCGACAAGGTCGAACAGCTGAGTGAGTTTTATATTTTGATGACAGGTGTATTCCGATACCTCTATTATCAGGACAATCAACTTGCTTTTCCCTTCGATGGCTTGGATGATTTTGCACGTTACCAAAAACAATGGAGTGATTTTTTCAGGAAGTGGAGCAGGCATTTCTGCGAGCAGGAATCCTTCCGAAGAGCTATCCTTGAGTTAACCGTTTTCTATCCTGAAGACTATACGCCACAAATGTCAGGGCTGCGCTTAAGTATATTCATTTCCAAAACCTTTGATTTAAAATTCGATCGGCACAAGCACATTGTTAAGAACCACGTGGCTTAAGAATCTTTCGGTTTCGCTACATCTTTGAACAACAGCATGTCCATAATACGGAAAGGAATAAGGAATAAGGAATAAGGTATAGGTTACCCAAATTGAAAGACTGGATCGGCGAAGGGTATAGTTCAATCCTAAAAAATTCACCAGACTGCGTATCTTTCGGTCTTTTATTCAATCTCCCTCGCGATGCACACATTCCCCAAAAACGTTTTTACATCTAAGGAAAGTATTCCTGAAAAATTCCGGATAACACAACCGATTGAACAGCGCGAATACCTGATCAATGGTGAAATGAAAATCTGGTCAGGTAGCCTTAACCCGGTTCTTAGTCCGGTGTTTTTAGGTCAGGGTTCGGACCTTAAACAAGAAATCATTGGCAGTACTCCTCTTCTGACATCGA
>JAEZBX010000144.1 GCA_023412765.1 Bacteroidota bacterium | reverse complement strand
ACCGAAGCCAGTGGGAATTCAGTCACGATGAAGGGTAGGGCACCCTCCCATGTTGATCCCAGCTATATGGATCCTATGGATCAGCCTGTGATTTATAATGATCCCACACAATGCAGAGGAATGCGGTTTATTGTCGACGCTCGGGCTAAAGCGATCGGAGGAAACATTGTTGCGGAAGATGATGCGTTAAGTGTTAAAGGAGCATCTTCAGTAACAATTATTTTGTCAACAGCAACAAGTTTTAACGGGTATGATAAGTGCCCCGATAGCGAAGGTAAAGATGAGGTAGCCCATGCGTTGAAACTTCTGAATGATGCAATGACAAAAGATTTTGATGCGCTAAAACAGAATCACATTAGCGACTACCGTAAGTTTTTTGACAGGGTCGAACTTACCTTCAACGAAAAACAGAAGAAGGATAATCTGCCTACCGACGAGCGTTTGAAACGATATACGTCAGGAGAATCCGATCTCGCGCTCGAATCTTTGTATTTTCAATTTGGCAGATACTTGCTGATTTCGAGTTCACGGCCGGGTGGTGTCGCTGCGAACCTGCAGGGCATATGGAATAACCATTTGCGCGCACCCTGGAGCAGCAACTTTACCACCAATATCAATACCGAAATGAACTACTGGCATGCTGAAACAACCAATCTTTCAGAATTCCACGAGCCGTTGTTTTCACTGATAAAAAATGTATCAAAAACCGGAAAGGAAACAGCAAAGAATTTTTATGATGCGCCCGGTTGGGTCTTACATCACAACACTGATATCTGGGCTACAACTAACCCGGTAAGCGGAAGTCCTATGTGGGCCAACTGGCCGATGGGAGGTGCATGGTTGAGTCAGCACCTTTGGGAACATTATCAGTTCACAGGTGACAAAGAATTTCTTGAAAAGACAGCATATCCCATTATGAAGGGAGCCGCACAATTTTGTCTCGCGTGGTTGATCGAAGATGAGAATGGATACCTGGTGACTTCGCCATCAACCTCTCCCGAGAACGTATTTGTTACGGAAAATGGCGTAAAGGGTACGGTCTCCGTTGCGACTACGATGGATATGTCTTTGATATGGGACTTGTTTACCAACGTTATTCAAGCCTCACAACACCTCGACAGCGACAACGAATTCGCTTCAATGCTGATCGAAAAACGACGAAAGCTGTATCCGTTAAAGATCGGAGCAAAAGGAAATCTGCAGGAATGGTATAAAGATTGGGAAGATGAGGATCCCGAGCATCGCCATATATCACACCTCTTTGGACTATTTCCCGGTCGACAAATCTCGCCGATTACAACGCCATGGCTATCTAACGCTGCCAAAAAAAGCCTTGAACTTCGCGGCGATGGAGGGACTGGCTGGAGTAAGGGCTGGAAGATAAACACGTGGGCAAGGCTTCACGACGGAAATCATGCAAATAAACTTATACGCGAACAACTTACCCTGACAGGTGTTGAGGGCACAGAATACAACAAAGGCGGCGGGACGTATCCCAATCTTTTCGATGCACATCCACCCTTTCAAATTGACGGCAATTTTGGGGGCACATCGGGAATGACTGAAATGTTATTGCAAAGTCATGACGGGTTTTTGTATTTACTTCCAGCACTCCCCGACGTTTGGGCGACCGGTCATGTAAAGGGGCTGCGCTCGCGCGGTGGTTTTACAGTAGACATGGCGTGGAAGGATAAAAAGATTGTGAGTTTAAAGATTCATTCTTCGCAGGGAGGAAACCTGAGGTTAGTATCTGATTTTGCGATTAAATCAAAAATCAAAACCCAGTCAGCGAAAGGTCAGAATCCAAATTTGTTTTTTGCAGCTACCAATATGGGTGAAACGCCTGAAGTGAAATTGACCGGTAAATTTGTTTATGATGTCAATACTTCTCCAAGCAAAACATATGTGATAAAATAAGGAGACCTTCAAATTCCAAATAGATTCCATTTATCTATTCTTTCTGCTCATCTTCTTCGTCTTCCTTTTTCTCGACCAGCTCGGTTGTATTTCGTTTTTGTAAAAGATTTTCCCTGAATGCTGTACCGAATAACCCGATGCCGAATGATGCACAAATGACAAATACCGTAATAATGAGAACGCGTCCCATTTTTTTTATGGATAACATATTATAATAAGATTGTGAAGCGCAGATGCGCTGTGTGACTAATACCTAATAGTTAGAGGCTTGCAAAGGATGCGTCTTCGTCCGGTGAGTCGATGCTAAATATTGGCTGATGGATAAAATAGGCAAGGTGTGGAGTAACGTTCCAGGCGTTAATTTGCCTCTCAATCAGAATTCTTATGTTTAGAAGAAAAAATTTGAAAGCTATTGATGAATCCGTGAATGAATGAATGGGCCGGTGAAAACGTCGGTTGAAACCGGGCGCATATGAAAAAACTCTTCTTCTTATTTTTTGGAGGAAAGCTAATTCCTGATTAACCGGATGCGAATACCGCACGGGTTGAACACTGCCTGCAAATGATGCAAGGAATATAACAATGCTGGAAACGAGAGCTATTGGTTTTATCTTAGGGTTCAGCATTGCTTCAGTGCGCATGTCCTGACAAGATAGTAATTTATAAAGATTGGAAAAACTGATCCAAACGCCTACACATTGGCGGCGGACCAATGGCGTAAGCGATTTAATCGTTTTCGCCAGGGAATTCTGACGTATTAACATCGGCGTTATAAGTAAAATATTATCTTACGACTTCGATAAAATAAAATGGAATATAGCTATCCGCCCGACCCTGTTACCTTAACCGGAACACATGTCCAACTCGTGCCAATGGAAACCAAATATCTTAAGGGCCTACAGGAAGCTGTTAGTGATGGAGAGTTGTGGCGGCTTTGGTATACCTTCATCCCAAGGGTTGTGGATATGGAAAATTGGATTCTAAAGGCTTTGGAGGAACAACGTTCTGGTGTCTCTTGTCCCTTCGTCGTGATCAGAAAAGCGGACAATCGAATTATCGGATCTACCCGTTATATGAATATTGAAAAAGATATTCGGCGGCTTGAAATTGGGACAACATGGTATTCAAAAAGTGTGCAGCGTTCCCCTGTCAATACCGAATGCAAGTTATTATTGCTCGAACACGCGTTTGAAAAACTTAAATGTCTGGCGGTAGAATTCAGAACTCACCGTTTCAATGTGCAATCAAGACGCGCGATTGAACGATTGGGTGCGCAGCTTGACGGAATTTTGAGAAATCACAAGATTAGCTCAAATGGTACAATCCGCGACACCGTGGTGTATAGTGTAATTGTAAATGAATGGGAAAATGTAAAAAGCAATCTTGAATTTATGTTGCACGAAAAGTATTAGGATAAGACCGACACGCCGCTAAGGGCCTTATTTTTTTTAAATCAAGTCATCCTGCCTCGCCCGCCGGAAAGGTGGGAGCTTCGAACCTTGACATAGACTTCGAAGAGCAACACGACAAGACCTGCACACCCGCGAAGGACCCCCATCAAAGGCAAGCACTCTTCCAGGTACAGTTGTCAATCCACGCTCCAATAGCCCAACCGTTATTTCTACTCACGCACATTAAATCTTTCCAATCAAAATGTATCGGTAACATCGGCACTTGCTTTGTACCCACTTTCTCCGCGGGATCCTTCGCGGTGTGTGCCACCGCCTGGGTTCTCTACAAGAAGACCGGTCTGCGGGACTTGAGCTCAGGATGACGGTACTAAGAGAGGACGGATAACGGCATTAAATAGGTTTTGATGACGGTAATAGTTGAGCGTCGCCACGGGCTGGCGAGTTTGCTTACTTACGGTCTGATGTACCCCTGAAATGAAATACTCTGCCGGTCAATCGAAATTACACGCAGGGAGGCCTGTCCGTTTTCGTGAATTGATAAAAACAATTGTGGCGATTGTGAAATATCCTTCGGCTGTATTTGAATTTCCCAACGCCCATTCTTCCGCGGCTTTTCCACGTACTCAAAATCGGTGGAGTTAAATTTTATACCAGCGCTGGAAGGGTCCAGGTTCGCCTGATAAGCTCGTCCATAATAGGGCAAGAAACTAACAAGAGTGTCGGGTTGCACCCTAAAAGTATATCCTTGCGACAGGAAGATAGTTCGTCCTCGCAGCGGATTCGCCGATTCTGCAACGAATTCGAAGCGGCGGCTTTCAATTAATGATTTGATATCGGTGGTCGTCGCGTCAGACGTTTGGCCGTAGCAAAGGCTTACAGCTAGAAATGCGAATGCTATACTTACCAAAATTTTCATAATAGTTAGGTTTTATCCTGCTTTTACAAAACAAAACGGGAGCCGAAAAAAATTCAATCCCCTCATTATCATATACTAATAATATTAGCTGGTTGACCTATTAAAAAACTAAAAATATTAGTTATATTTGACAAACGATTAACGGCATTACCATGAAAGTCCCTATCAAAGAACCTATTGAAGAAATATTGATCAACCTGTATTGGGTAGATCGATACAGTCGCGGGAGCAAATCCTTTGAGTCATTCCAGGATTTTGAAGAATTTTTGTCCGACAACGCGCCATTGGCGGAAGCACTAGGATACGACCAGCGGAAGCTAGATCACGCAACAGAGAGGAATAACTAAAATGCTAACTCTATCGCGATGAAGCTAAATTCAGTTTTTTGAATTACGGCATGACTAAAAACAAATTCGCATTTGTTTAAAAACTTTTGCTTACATAAACGTTATAGCATTTACACTCAAAAAAAACCACTATGGAAACAGTTGTATTAGGATTGGAATACGCCAAAGAGCTGGAAGCAGAAACACAAGCTACCAGGAAATGCCTGGAGAGGGTGCCTGAAAGTTTGTGGAGTTGGAAACCCCACCCTAAGTCGATGGACATGGGTTACCTTGTTGCATTGGTAGCCGAAATTCCAAAGTGGATATCTTCAAGCATTGAACTGAAAGTAATCGATTTTGCTACATTCCAACATGACCAGGCCAAAACAACGGCCGAGCTATTGGCTAACTTTGATCGATATATTGAAGGTGCACGCAAGGCTCTTAAGGGAATGACAAACGAAGAGTTCAAAGAAACTTTCTACCTTAAGAATAGTGGCAAAACATTATACAGCTCTTCGCAGCAAGAAAATATCAGCTCTACCCTTAACCATTGGGTGCATCACCGCGGTCAGCTGACTGTCTACATGCGCTTAAATGATATTGCGGTTCCATCTATCTATGGACCTTCCGCAGATGATCGCGCAGGTTTTTAGACTATTTTTGAAGCGAGATCACTGCGATTGAAGCTAACTCGGCGGTTGGAAACGGTAACTTCTACGCAGTTCATGTTATTCTTTAAGAAAAAGCTACGGTCTGGAAAAGCCTCGTTTGCTTTAGTACCGCGGTGAACGAATTGCGGGACATCAATATACTTGGTTCTGATCAGTACCCTAGTCTCCTGATCGCAAGATATGCCATCAGTCCGCAGCTGGTAATAAGTGCACTTTCGTCAATATCAAACGTAGGGGTGTGTAATGATGACGTAATACCCCTCGAATAATTTCCCACCCCACAAAGGTAAAAGCATGCATCCGCTTCCTGAGAATAATATGCAAAATCCTCAGCGGCCATCCAGATTTCTTCGTCCAATACATTCTCTTGACCGAGGTACTCCACTGCAAAAGTTTTGACTTGCTGTGTGAGTTTTTCTTCGTTTATCAGGAAAGGATAACCACGGGTTATTGTGAATTCGCAAACAGCCCCCATACTTGCCGCTACTCCCTCAGCGATTTTTTTCATTCGATCATGGGCTTCATTTCGCCATTCTTCGTTCATAGCCCGAAAAGTTCCTTCTAAATAAACCTCGTCTGGAATCACGTTCACAGCACCGTCGGCAACCACTTTCCCAAAAGATAGTACGGTTGGATCACCCGGTTGGGCTATACGACTAACAACTTGTTGCAACGCAATAATAATATGTGCAGCTATTACTACCGGGTCGATATTCTTGTGTGGCTCCGCACCATGCCCGCCTTTCCCTTTCACCCGCAGCCTCACCGCATCCATCGATGCCATATGCTTGCCCGGTCTGATGCCAATCTTGCCCGCCTCAATCCTGGGCATTGCATGCTGACCTATTATTGCCTGCGGCTTAGGATTCTGGAGTACGCCTTCTTTAATCATGATACTGGCTCCCCCAGGTAACACCTCTTCACCGGGTTGGAAAATCAATTTAATTTGGCCCCCAAATGAATCTCGCACTGAATGAAGAATTTGCGCCGTGCCCAGGAGGGAAGCCGTGTGAAAATCATGTCCGCAGGCATGCATCACTCCAGGATTTTGTGATGCGTAATCGACCGGATTTTTTTCAAATATTGGCAGTGCATCAATATCCGCGCGTAACGCAATTGCATTATCTGATTGAAGATCCCCTTTCAGCAAAGCCACTATACCTGTTCCGGCAATAGGACTCCACGGAACTCCTATTTCATCCAACTGCCGTTTGATATACTCTGATGTTTGTTTTTCCTGGAACGAAAGTTCAGGATGAGCGTGAAGATGTCGCCTGATCTGGACGACGTTCGGATGAATTTTTGCGGCAAGCGTTCTTATTTTTTCTTGTAGCATCATCTATAAAACGCTGACATTCGTTTTTTCAACGAACGACCTTGCAAAATCATCTCCAACATATTCCGGGTAGGACTTTATTACACGGTCAATTTCTTCCAGCTGGCCGGGTGAAAGATGTTCGTCAGGATTAATGCACCAAAGTCCTTTAAGCAAGCCTTGCCTCCGTAGCGCCTCATGGATTCCAGGTATACATCCTTTAAATGAATTTGCTGGATCAAAAATCGCAGCATTCATGTCGGTGATCTTTATACCTTCTGCCAAAAGCAGCTCAATTGATTCTTTATCAGTCCTTCCGGTTTTGATTTTATTAAGCAAGTCGACAGCTGATTTTGTCCATACTGCCCAATGGCCTAAAAGGCCTCCGACAAAGCGTTTCTCCACTGGAGTACCTTTGATATTAAAACGATAGGGTGTGAGGAGATCTGCAACAATGTTGTCATCATTTCCAGTGTATAGAGCTATCTCATCTCGTCGCCGGGAATCGCAGACGGCTCTGACAACATCTAAAGTTTGATAACGGTTAAAGGCTGCGACTTTTATAGCGTAAACATTAGGAATATCAGCAAACTCGCGCCAAAATTTATAGCTCAAGTGTCGCCCGCCTACGGCAGGCTGAAGGTAAAATCCAAAGATCGGAATGATGGATGCAACGTCATGGGTACGCGCAATAAGCTGAGCTTCGGTATACTCATTGAGTCCGCCCATTGATAGTAAACCAATATGATATCCATAGCGCCGAGCCATCTCCGCCTCAGCTGTTGCTTGCGAGCCTCGTCCTACAATACCAGCAACTTTGATAAAGGGTCTTGAGGAACCGGATTGATCGATTTCCTCTGAAGCGATTCGAAGGACTGGTTCCAGCAAGTTGATCTCAGGATCCCGGATTTCGAATTGAGTAGTATGTACACCGACTGCAACCCCACCTGCACCGCTTGCCATATAATATTGAGTGAGTAGCCGCTGGCGTGCTTCATCAAGTTTTCTATTTTCATCGAGTGCAAGGGGATGGGCCGGAATAACCACACCATCCTGCAACGACTTATTAATTCTTGCATCGAGCTCCGGATAATTCATATTGTTGATTTTTTAAATTAAAACTTTCCCTCGCGTTCCTGGAAGTGTGTTGGTTTTCCTAAAACTTTTCCGCCCGACTGAATCCACTTACCAATCACTTCTACCATATCATCGATTGTCACCTGTCGAGGTCCGAAGAGACGATAAGATTCGGAAGCATTGCTCAACAACGCTGTCTTCTCCTCCTGATTTTCAAAAACCGGTT
>JAEZBX010000132.1 GCA_023412765.1 Bacteroidota bacterium | reverse complement strand
GTATTCCCTCACTCTTATACAGTGTAGAAAGGATAACCGGTTGCATGCTGGTTCGAACCCAGCCACCTCGACATATATCGGAGAATAGCCCGTTAGTGGATTCGCCACAGGGCGGACAGTAAAAGCCGTGCTTAATTGCCTCGGGTGTTCAATTCGCACCAACATGCTCTTTTTATTAAAACTAGAAAGTTGCGCGAAAGGATCGAAGCGATACTAAAGAAGGCTGTTGAAAAGTATTGTCTTGCCTACGGCAGTAATAGGGATTGCGGAAACGCATGCCTCGCAAGTTGTATGTAATGTTAACCTTTTGTTTGCCCAAACCCGATCGTTACAATCCGCGAATATTTTTACATATTTGATTGTACTCTACAGTTAGGAATCAGCATGGCCGATGTCATAAATTATCAGTATAAAAATCCATCTGCTTTTACAAAAGACAATGATTCAGATGAATTGTTCCTTTCCAAATATAGCGAGCTTCAAAAAAATGACTCCTCATGTTTTTTCTGGGGCAACTTAAAGGATCCTTACACCACCTCCCGATGCCTGATTGCGCTTTCTAACGTGGTGCAATCTTCATTTAACCTTTCGCCATTTCAGATGGCGCTTTTGAAAGATCCCATTGTCACGGCCGGAAACGAGAAGATCAGGTTTGAAGGATTTTCTCATTGTGCAGGGGTATATGCGCGAGTAGATGTCCTCCCTGACGGACTTGATGGTGAGTTTCCTGAGAATGGCACTACAAATGTTGATTTCAATCAGCCGATGATCTCCGCTTTGAGCGGTATTAATAAAGGTGAGAACGTACTTCTCTCTGTGGGCAAAAAGGAAGTAACAATTTCAAAGGAAGGCCAAAAAATTGTTGAGCGCAAAGTACCTCTTCCAAACGAAGTGGATAAAAGGTCTCACTACCGTTCAACTATTTTTAGCGGATGCGGAAAAGGCGTTTACTTTCAATCGCATTCAAACCCTACAACTTTTTCAAAGTCTTCCAAGTGGAAAGCCAAAGACAGATTAATATTTGATCGTGCGGGGAAATAAGCCTTCCTTCTCACCCGTAAGATCAGTGAATGGAATTTGCATCGGTGGCATTCACCGTCTTCGCCTATTAGAGCCCCTCCTTCCGCTTGCAACTGAACTTAGGGTGTTCCCTCATTCTTCTATGCAGTCAGTGACATGGCAACTTTACTTTGGCACAGTTCGATTTAGTTTATCGATCTCCAGGGATGCATGGAGAGGTTTTTCTGGTGAAGGTGCAGCCCTTGAATCATTGATCGAAGATGTTCCCGATACATGGATTGATGCTGTCGATAAATTCAGCTATGCAAACCAGGAATTCAACCCGACGCTTCTGTCGATCGAAGAAGGACTGGATCTGAAAAAAGTAGAGAATATAACTGGAAGGCTATCTGCGATGGGATTGCTAGGTTTCGACCTTGATGAAAACCATTTCTTCTACAGACGGCTTCCATTTAAACTAAGTCGTATCCTCAGCTTGAATCCGCGTCTGAAGGATGCAGAGAAATTGCTAGAGGAGAACAAGGTGGAGATCACTCTCCAACATGACAACAGAGTTGAAGCTAAAGTGCAGGGTACCGGCGTAAATCATTTTATAGTACTGGAAGGCGATAGGGAAAAGTGTACATGCACATGGTTCAGCAAGCATCAGGGAGAGCGTGGGTTGTGTAAACATATTCTGGCAGTAAAGAAAAAACTCATTAGTTAATCAATCAACTGTAAATGGTAGTTGACCAATTTAAATCAATTCTCAACAAAGAGAGAGTTGAAGAAGTTATTCCATTTTTGATGGCGCTTGCGAAGGAAGACAAAAAGGAGATAGCTGCTTCTTTAAAGTCATTTGCCAAAGAATATCTTGAATACAGGCAAGAGCCCTCGTTAATTGGCCATGCCACCTTTAAACAAAAAGCAACTCCAGCACAGGCCGACATTTTATACGCGACTGCGTTTGGCTGTCTAAATCGAAAGGAGTTCCAGAAATTTGATTCGTTCGGACAATTCCTTGGGAATTCTATTGTCGATAGCATGCTTCGTTTTTACTGCCCGGAATGGTACAGCGATGTTGTCAATGATTTGACTAAACGAGAATGGTTGCCATGGCATTTTGACTATATGCGTGCTATGAATCTGGCTGATAAGGGTTATCTGAATCCATCAGATGAGCTTATAGCGAGGCTCATCCCTCAATTGATTTTTGAACGTGAACCAAATCATAAGCACCGCTATGCGCCGGGTAATTTGGAAAAATGGCCGGTAACACTTGAGAAACATATCTGGCTAATTTTTCAGCATGAAACAACGATAAATTTTAGTGATCGTTATTACCATTTTGACAACTCAAAAAAAGATTTTCGCCACTGGATAGAGGCTTTGCGAAATTGCGTGTCGAAAGGACTAATTAACCGTGAACGGATCCTACGAGAATCCCTTCTCGCAACCAGTCGAAATTTTAATAAAACTCTTTCGGGATGGTTCGTCGACTTATTTGAATCGCTTGAACCAACACAGGGGGAACTCCTCGGGTTGCAATCCGAACTCATCAATATATTAAGCTCACAACATAGCAAGGCCGTTAATACAGCGTTAAGTGGTATCAAAGAAATTGTTAACTGTGAAGAATTCAAAGCGAATATCTTTTTGGATAGTGCCCCTATCTTGCTTTCGTCTGATACAAAATCAGTTGTTTCCAAGTCGATCGTCTTGCTTGAAAAAATAATTCGTAAGAATCCTTCTTGTAAGGAGATGGCTTGTGTCCAGGTATGCCAGGCATTTGTTCAAAGAGATGAAGAAATCCAGAATAAGGCTGCAAAGTTTCTGGTAAAGTACCATGACGAAAGAAAACAGTCAGTCAATGACGAACTTCTAAAGTACGCTGACTCTATTTCGATGAACGCCAAGATGATTTTGGCTGACTTCATTTCGAACACAGTGGAAAAAAATGAAGGGCATGTTGTAACGGAAGCGTCGGACTCACTACTACCTATAGCTGTCGAAAAAATCAGTTCGGTTGATGAACTTATTTTTCTCGCAAGTCAGGCATTTGATAACAACGATCCTTTGCACATCGATCTGCTTCCTGCTGCTTTGGTTGACTTCCAGGACCAGATTGACGGCCAGATGCTGCACAAACTTGAACCGGCGTTGCAGCGTGCCTACACATTTGTCATGAATGACTGGCCGTCCACGATGGGATATTTGGATTACTTGCTTGCTACTTTCTTTATTGATGTTACAAAATTATTTATAAGCAGATTTCCCGATAAAGGCTCTTCGCTACAAAGTATTCATGACACTTTCAAAAAGAAGGATGCTGATAACAAGGCAAAGTCGTCGTGGTATAACCTCAGAATTCTAGAACTGGCTACATGGTCAGTATATAGCAAAGACACAACATACATTATTCACAAGGCAATTCTGGTCAATGCTTATGAGAAAATAAAAACAAGATCTCAGTTACCACTTCTTTCGACACCCACTCACCAATTTGGATTTGTTGACCCTGTGATGCTAGTGAACAGACTAGAACGATATCAAGAAAAAAATCAATTGCCCGACAATTACGACTTTCAGTTGGCACTATCGAGAATAGCGCCGTTCAATCACAAGGAAGCAATTCAGAGGGTAGCAAAAATTTTGAAAGGTGAAACCTGCAGAATTCTTACGTTTCTTCTTAACCAGGATTCCAGGCCGTCGCCGCCGTTCGATACACCATCTCTTTGGTTTATGGCCGGAATTTCAAAATCACCACTCGGTACCTTTCCGGAGTTTAGACATCTCTTTTACGCCACACTGCCCGTATCAACTTTCAATGGAAATATTCTATGGCGCTCATTTGTTGAACATTACAGAACAACGACTTACAACTATGAGAAGAAGGCAACTGTAGAAGTATCGGCAGAACGCAATGTGTTACGACTTACTTTGAATCCGTCGCTGCAGATTTGGCAGGATGCAGAAAAAAAGAGAATCTTATCACTAAACTGGCCAAACTTGTTACACCAAAAAAGGAAAAGAGGAAGGACGTATTTCTCTTATATGAATTTCTTTCATTAAAGGCACAAGCTCTTTCCGCGGAACACAATGACATACAAAGATTCATTTACTTATTCCCATCAAATCCAAACCCTTTGCTTGCTTTTGTGACATCGAAAGCGTTAGTGTTTAGCACACTCTCTTCCGAGACAGATAAGCGCATACTGATCAAGACGCTCGAAGTTCTCATCAATCTCAGGTTTAAATATTCAGAGATCACTTACCTCTTCATCGCGACGTGCATGTTAACAAGCGATAAAACGATTCGATCTTTTGCTGCTGAGCTATGGATAGTTGGAGTGAATCGAGGTGAAATTGATAGCGCTCAAATAGGCAGGATCATTGGTACTCACATTTCAGGAGAATATGGCCCGATGAAAAGATTTACCGATTTGATTTCAGATAATCTCTTGAAAGTCTCACCGAGACATAATAGGGAATTAGAATCTTTAATCACCTCACTTATTGAAAATATATTCATTGATCCACCAGTTGGAACCAAACGTCTTCTCGAAATTTATTGCGAAATATTGCTACTGAACAATTCTTCCTTACTCTCTGAAAAAGTTCAACAAAAGATGACTTCATGGGCCACGTCTGCCTCTTTGAAAAAACTTGTTAGTACACTTGTGGGAATTAAATCGAAATGATTTTTAGTATTTGCATCCAGCGACTTCCCTGCTATTCGGGAAGTATCTACTTACAGATACCTTAATCTCATACGTAAACCGTCTCACCATCCTCCGGAATCAAAACACTAATCTTATTTCTAGCCAGTTCTTCTTTTAATATTCTCCGCGTAACAATGCAATGATTGACAACATCCATATGCACAGCGATGACCTTTCCATTTTTACTGCCTCGTTTTACTTCGATTACATCTTGCACGTTCATCGTTATTGGATCTCCGGTAAGAAATTGTGCGCCTCCGGAATTTACTACTATGTGAGTCGGATCGAATTTTTCAATTGCGTCTTGCACTTCAGTGCACCAAATAGTGTCACCAGCAATATATATTCTTGATTTGTCTTCAATGAATATGAAGCCTGATACTTCGCCCATTTGTTTTCCAATTTCACCCGTTCCATGATGGCCTGTTGTTCGATGTATCTGAACTTTTTCCAATGTTATGGAGGATTCAATGGGCCTTACATCGGTGAACCCCTGATCGCGGATTTTTTCAGCGTCTGCTGGTTGACAAAAGATGATTTTCGATTTTGGAATCAATTGTTGTGCTTCCACATCCCAATGATCGCGGTGTGTATGGGTCACGGCTATTGCGTGAACTGAGGATATGAGTCTTTGGAGTTCTGTTTTACCGAAAGGCAGATCGACCATTGGAATTCGAATCTCATTAGCTGCATTCTTTACAGGATCCAACTTGCCTTTTTCAGAAAGCATTGGATCAATGAGTATTCGCATTCCTCCAATTTCCAGAACTAGTGTAGCATGTCGTATAAGTCGTATCGAATTCATTTTATTTTTGCGAATCATCTGGGTAGCTACCGCAGGGAGAGTTGTTAAAGTAGCAGCAGCGTGCAGAAAGGAGCGACGTTTCATAGTTGCATCTAACGATGAGCTAACTCAAAGGTTGGAGATCGGCCTGCACCTATTTGCAAAATGCATTTTGCAACCGATACTGGAATCAAGGGTCAACGGATTCTCCACTTACTTTGCAATTAGATTAATGAAAGCTTCATTACCACTTCTCCTTTCGATCGAGTTGTAGCAAGGTTCCAATTGCTTTATTTCGAATCTTGGTGAAAACATCTCTCGGTAATCTTCGATGGTTCCACCAAAAGGAGGTCCCGGTTCATCGAATATCTTGCTAAAGATCACACCTATCAGATGACCACCTTTGAAAAGTAGTGAATGCATTTTTTCGACATAATTAGGCCGAAGGGTGGGGTCAAGCGCCGACAAAAAAGTCTGCTCAATAATCAGTTGATATTTTCCTTCGTGCTCGAAGAAGTCTCCGGTAATTATCTTTATTCTGCTTGAGCTATCGCCTTTAAATTTCTCTCTCAATTTCTGAGTAACCAATGGTGCGATATCGATCAGCGTCACATTTTCAAACCCCTGGTTTAGCAGGTATTCTGCTTCATACGCATTACCACAACCGGGAATTAAGATTGAGACTGTTTTGTCTTCCAGTTGATTGACGTATTCTTTAATGGCCGGAGATGGATAACCAATATCCCATCCGGTGTCATTGCTTGCATACAGATTATTCCAATAGTCTTTTGACATTTCTTTATCAAGGTGTTTAAGACATTTAACAGGGTTGCATTTACTTTCACCCGTGCAACGGTTAGCTTCTTACCGGATCACCTCATAGAAAATCTGCGCAGCCCGATCTTGCGATACCTCCAGGTGCCATTGATTTGCCGGCATTACGGTGATCACGGGTGCCCACTTGCAACGATCGGTACAGCCGGTTTTAATGACCTGAATTTGTTTCCGCAATCCCTGGTGTTTCACCTCAGCCTTCAATGACTTGTATATTTTTTTACCGCCAGCCTTTTTACACTTGCTGCCGCAACAGGTATAAAGCACACATCGTGGGGTAGATTTCATTGTGCGAAGGTAGCATTGAAAGGGCGATTTCTTCACATAAAAAAAGCTGCCCTTCAATGAGCAGCCTTCTAGCGAAAATTTTTTTTTCTTACTCGCCTTTCTTCAAATCATGAATCGCGCGGTCGATGTCGTATA
>JAEZBX010000120.1 GCA_023412765.1 Bacteroidota bacterium | reverse complement strand
TCCTTTTGAGGAGGTTTCGAAGAGTGCTTGGGTGAAGATGGCTTTTTCTTATGTCCGCCGCCGTTATTTTCTTTCTTCGGAGGTGCTTGCTGAGGAGCTTGTTCAGCAAATGGATTAGTTTTCATCGACAAGCCTATCCGCTTGCGGGCAACATCGACCTCGACAACTGTGACCTTAACTTTCTGTTGGACGGATACCACTTCTTTTGGATCTTTCACAAATTTATCCGCGAGATGGCTGATGTGGACAAGCCCGTCCTGATGCACACCAATATCGACGAAGGCACCGAACGCAGTAACGTTGGTAACAATGCCATCTAACGGCATGCCTACTTTCAGATCCGAAATTGAGTTAATACCATCGGCGAAACTGAAAATCTCAAACTCTTTTCGGGGATCCCGTCCAGGCTTTTCTAACTCCGCCACAATATCAGTGAGTGTGGGTAACCCCACGGTGTCACTGACATATTTCTTGAGATCTAATTGCTTACGCAGTTCTGCGCTGCTCATAAGGTCTTTTACGGAACATCCGAGATCCTGCGCCATTTGTTCGACAATAAGATAGCTTTCAGGGTGAACGGCGCTGGAGTCGAGCGGATTCTGTGCCTCATGAATCCTCAAAAAGCCGGCAGCCTGTTCGAAGATTTTTTCTCCGAGCCGGGAAACCTTCATTAAAGATTCACGGTCTTTGAAAGGTCCATTGTTGTTCCGGAACTCAACAATGTTCTTTGCCAGCGAAGGGCTGAGTCCAGATACATAGGACAGTAGCTCTTTGCTCGCGGTGTTAACTTCTACGCCAACCGAATTAACACATCGCATCACGACATCGTCAAGACCTTGCTTCAGCTTGGTCTGATCAACATCGTGTTGGTATTGACCAACACCAATGGACTTAGCATCAATTTTTACCAGTTCAGCCAACGGATCCATCAACCTTCGTCCAATAGAAACAGCGCCGCGAACGGTCACATCTTCATTGGGAAATTCTTCGCGTGCAACGTCGGATGCAGAATATACCGAAGCACCGCTTTCATTTACCATCACAATAATGATTTTGTGCGGTAGCCCGATAGATTTTATAAATGCTTCCGACTCACGTCCAGCCGTACCATTACCAATAGAGATTGCTTCTATTTGATATTTTTCGCAAAGCGACTTAATGGTCGCTGCTGCTTTTTCTTTTTGACGTTGGGGCTCGTGAGGGAAGATAACGTCGTGATGGAGTAATTTCCCCTGCCGATCAAGGCACACGATTTTACAACCTGTTCTAAATCCTGGATCGAGCGCAAGAACGTTCTTTTGTCCAAGCGGAGGAGCAAGAATTAGTTCTCTCAGGTTGTCAGCAAATACATTGATCGCATCTTCATCTGCCTTCATCTTAGATTCCATCCTGACTTCAGTTTCCAGAGATGGTTTTAGCAGGCGCTTATAGCTGTCCTTGACTGCCAGCTGCATCTGACTTGCGGACGGGTTTTCATTCTTGATGTACTGCCGCTCGAGCGCACTAATTACGAGTTCTTCCGGAGGATAAATGTCGAGAGACAGGATTCCTTCTTTCTCGCCTCTACGCATGGCCAGTAGCCTGTGCGATGGCGTCTTTGAGATAGGTTCAGTCCATTCAAAGTAGTCCTTGTATTTTTGTCCCTCGGATTCTTTGCCTTTTAATACTTTGGATTCGATTACACCTTCACGCCAGAAAAGATCCCGGATCTTCTTTCGCGTGTCTTGGTTTTCACTGATCCATTCGGCGATTATGTCGCGCGCTCCGCTCAATGCGTCATCAACAGAAAGAACATTTTTCTCGGCGTCAACAAAAGTTTTGGCAATCTGTTCAACGTCGAAATTTTCCTGGCTCATCAATTTTTCTGCTAGTGGTTCCAGGCCCTTTTCCTTTGCAGCGCTTGCGCGTGTTTTTCTCTTTGGCTTGTAAGGGAGGTAAATGTCTTCCAATTCTGCAAGGGATCCTGCCATTACAATTGACTGCATTAAAGCAGGTGTAAGCTTTTCCTGCTTTTCGATGGAAGCAATAATCGATTCCCTTCGTTTATCAAGCTCGTTAAGCTGATCCATCCGGTCGCGGATCTTGGCAATCATCACTTCATCCATACTGCCGGTAAGTTCCTTGCGATATCGTGAAATGAACGGAATTGTTGCGTCTTCCGAAAGGAGTGTGGCAACCGCTTTAACGTTCTTCTGTGGTAGCGTAAGTTCCCTGGCAATTTGCTCGACCCACCGCGCTATGTTCTCTTGATCCATAATATTCAACAGGGTGGCAAAATTAGGATAAGGAATACAACCTGCAATACTGTATTTTTAGAAAGGATAATAAAATCTGTATGACGAGAAAACGTATCGCGCTGATCGCTCATGATAACAAAAAGCGAGAACTGGTAGAATGGGTCAAGTATAATCGAAACACCATGTTGGAGTTTGATGTATTTGCAACAGGCACAACAGGTAGGATACTCGAAGATGAAGTGGGGGTTAATGTTCGGCGTTTGCAAAGTGGTCCACTGGGCGGCGATTTGCAAATTGGGGCTCTTATTGCGGAGGGGAATATTGATATGCTGATTTTCTTCTGGGATCCACTTGAACCGTTGCCGCACGACCCTGATATTAAGGCATTACTTCGGTTAGCGGTGGTTTGGAATATCCCTATGGCCTGCAACCGTGCTACAGCAGATTTTCTTTTTTCTTCATCGCTGCTTCACAGTGATTATCAGCGCAGAATGCCCGATTTTCTGGATTACACTAATAGAAAAATTGAATGAACGATCTGTAGTGAGGAGGAGAGTTAAACACCCGTCGGCGGTAGGGGGATATGAATTTGTGTTCTAACTATTGTAGCGAGGAGGAGAGTTGAACTCCTGTCCGCCAGCTGGCGGATATGAATCCGGTACTCTGCCCATTGTAGCGAGGAGGAGAGTTGAACTCCCGACCTTCGGGTTATGAATCCGACGCTCTAACCAACTGAGCTACCTCGCCATTTTCCAATCAGCGCACCATCTTAAGCATTGACATCCACTTAGTTAAATTGAACGTTATAATGCAACCCGCCGATTTAAGGAGCGCAAACTTACAAGTTGTGCTCAAGTTTCACAAGTTTCCGCCAAATTCGGAGCTAAAGAAATACAAGGGCAGCTGGTTCGGCACGAATACGATCCATTCCTTATCGCTAGAATTCCGCAATCATTCCTCACTTTTTTTTGTTTCAATTTGTAACGCACGCCTCCCTCGCTGATCTAACAATATAATAACGCAGTTTTATGCTACCTAATGTGACGGTTCTTGCTGCCGATCCGAGCCTCACTGATGACCTGATCATCTCCAGGATATTGCTTGGAAAGAGGGAATATTATGAGATCCTGGTGAGAAGATACAACAGCCTGTTTTACAAAACGGCGCGTGGAATACTTTCTAAAGAGGAAGACATCGAGGATGTTATGCAGGAAGCATATATCAGAGGCTTTGAGAAACTCCACCAATTCCGAAAGGAGTCGCGCTTTTCTACCTGGCTCGGGCGAATAGTAATCAATTGTGCTCTGCAGCACCTGAATAATCTCAAAAGGAAAAGCTATGTAAGCATAGATACCCTTCAGCTGGAAGATCAAGAGAATCTTACGGATGAGGCACCAGAAGAAGTAAGTCCTCAAGTCGGTGAAAATCTCAAAAAAGCGCTCGAATCTGCGATAGGACATTTGCCATCAAAATATCGAGTGGTTTTTATTCTTAGGGAAGTGGAG
>JAEZBX010000118.1 GCA_023412765.1 Bacteroidota bacterium | reverse complement strand
AGCAAAACACGTGGGACAGCTCAAACATCATTGGGGAATTCTATTTCCGGTTTAATTAAGTTTGCATTTTCACCGCAAAGGCGCAAGGACGCTAAGAGTTGGTTCAGATTGATCGATCTGACGTCGGGTCCGCCGTTGCTGTCGCTTTGCGCCCTTGCGACTTTGCGGTTAATCTTCCCCGACCCAAAAGTTTTTCCTCCAAATTTTGGAGAAAACCGCTGTGGGGCTATCTTTGCACACCCTTTGAAGGCCTGGATGGGGTTTTAGAAGGAAATTATGGACCGGTAGTTCAGCTGGTTAGAATGCCTGCCTGTCACGCAGGAGGTCGCGGGTTCGAGTCCCGTCCGGTCCGCTGAGATTAGCCTGCCACCCACTTTGGCAGGCTTTTTTTTATTCGTGCCTGCTTACTATCTACTCTAACTTAATCTCCGCCTTCTTGAAATGTTGCTTGAGAAGTGCAACCTCATTCGGATCCAATGGATTTCCTGTGAGATATATACTTTCAAGCTTTTTCAGCTGATAGAATTCTATTGGGAACGTTTTTATACTATTCGATTGAAGAACCAGGAATCTCAAATTTTTTAATCGTGCGATGGAAGGAGGGATTTCCGTCAATCCGTTTCCGCTAAGATCCAACACTTCCAGGTTTTCGAGTGAGGTAATTATCTCAGGAAAAGAGTTTAGTTTGTTAGAAGCGAGACCAAGGACTTTTATTTTTTTGAGTACGCTAAAAGTTGAAGGTAGCACCTCTATTTCATTTTCAACCAGGTAAAGCTCCTCCAAGTTAGAAAGGTTTTGGATTTCTTCTGGTAAGATTTTTATATGGTTGCGCTCGAGGTCAAGAAATTCCAACTTTGTTAACTTTAAGATGTCCATTGGGAAAGAAGTATAGTCTCGATCGATAAGCGACAACTTCCTTGTTGCATTGGGTTTATCCAGCGCTTTGTTCAACTCGTAGACGACGGGCTGGTTAGTAGTTAATCGCAGCTGCGAGGGGCGTTCAACTAAAACCGAAATCGCAGTTATATTTACTGGCATCAGGCGGTGTGCGTTGGTCTTTTGAAGCGGCTCCGCTAGTTTAAATGGCTTTTGCAATCCGAACATCACAGGCAAAGTGAATATTGTAGATTTTGATTCAATGGCCAATTCCTTTATAAGTTCAGAAGGAACATCTTGCAACGCTCGGCCTACCTCACCGGCACATCCTCCTCCGATATCCTTCAAAATGTTGAAAGAGGTAACTTTTCCCTGCTGATCGACTCCAAAATCGACGAGTACAACGCCTTCCAATCCAGACCTCCTGGCCTCGAGTGGATAATTTATATTATTTCTCATGAAGGCGTAAAAATCCTTATAGTAGCGCCAACCGCCGACTTCAAACATAATGGGTAAAACCATCCGCTGCCGTACTGGTATACCAGCCTGTTTACCAGGGTTCCAACGCGGGCACCCCTGCATCACCCGTATTACTTCGTCATCGCAGCTCTTATGTAGGCCTTTTAATATGTTTATTTCTTCGTGTGGGATCAAACCAGTGGTGTCAACAACAAACTCGACGAATACCTTTCCGGTAATTCCATTTTCATGAGCGTCGGCCGGATAGCGTAGATTCTTTGCGATGTACTCATAGAAAGCGGGCAGGCCGCCTGGGTATGTGGCAGATTGTTCAACTATCAAAAAGGTCTCTTGCTCAGCTACTACCTTTTGAAGCGCAATTTGAAAGTTGTTGACTTCCGGGACCTGGATCTTGGCTAATTCATATCCATCACTGTCAATGATAAGATGATCCAGAGTATCGATATTAAGCTGAAAGAATCCGAGAAAGTTGGACGTCGTTTGTATTTCAGTGCCTTCTATTTTAACCAGAGCATCTTTTACGGGCTTCTTGGTTTCACTGTCTACCAGTTTGCCGGTGATCAGCCGTTGACCAATAGCAGGGGCGATCAAAGAACTGAGAACTGCCACCATAATGGTTAAAGCTAAACGGTACATTTTGGATGGGAAAAAGGAAATGTGTTGGGGGTAACGGCCAAAGTCTTTCGGTTGGTTTAATTAAGATACGAGAAAAAGTCTGATTAAAAAAAGGGTGGGTAGTAGTGGTGAATACCCGTGGAGGATCTTTCTGACTACCTTAACTTTTTAATTAATGAACCACTTATAAATATTTAAAAATTAAATGGTTATATCATTCATTGTAGCCTTTTCCTGAACTGGGAATTTGTCCCGTACCTAAAGTAAAAATTTAACTGCCGCCCGCCGATTGGCATGCCCATAAATTTCCTAACTTCTCGTACCACTAACTTATCTTATATGAAAACAATCATTGTCTTGTTGCTGGCTTTCATGATCATCAGCTGTAGTACTACCTCTCCGCAGTACGCCCGCGGACAACAACACGACGTAGCTAAGAGCCAATAGCCGTTGGGTTGTAATCGAATAACTTGTTTGGAGGTGTTTTTGAGGTAAGGTATAAAGGAATAGGGTATAAGGTGGCCCTTTGCAATCCCATTCTATTCCTTATTCCCTATTCCGTATTCCTTTTTCTAATTGACAAAGGAATACCCATCACCCAATATCCCACGCCAGTGGCCGATAGCATTATTTCTCAAAAGAGAAAGGCCCGCCGGATGGTATCCAGCAGGCCTTTGCTCCAGGGGGGGTCTTCGTCTATTTCCTATACAACTTACCGTGATCAACACCTTTCGAGGTAGTGAAACGGTAGTAGTACAATCGATCTTTCAAACAGTTCTCTGACCATACGAACGAGTACTTGTTACCTGCCTTTACGTTTCCGTTGTATATCACCTCTACACGGTGACCACGGTTATCGTAAATCTCAAGTTTAACATGGTCATTGCCAGTGGCAGTCCATTCGAACTTAACTTTATCCTTGAATGGATTAGGATAAGCATGAACAACTTTCGGCTTGCAACCGTGCCCAGGTTGTTCCGGTTCTGGCTCTGGTTCAGGATCTTTCGGGGGCTCAGGTACTTCCACTACAGGAGGAGTAGTCGGCTTACAAGGTTCGCTTGAGCTTGGATCGCCACCGCCGGTGTTATCGCGTTCGATACAAGTGTTGGTTACTTCAAAGCTACACGTTTGTGTACATCCGTTTTTCGTGACAACCAATGTAAAGGTTGCTGTGCTACCAGGCGCGCCAACAGTATATACTGCTGAAGAATCACTGCTTCCTGAAGTGATCACCCAACCGTTGTCCGAACTGCTTACAGTCCAGGCATAGGTAGTGGCACCGCTAACCGCAGTTGTAATAATATTTCCTGCTGAATTACATACCAGTGGAGCTGTAGGAGCATTGATCAAACAAGCACCACCAGCGGGAACCGGGTCAATCGTAAATGATCTTTGCACAGAACATCCTCCTGCATCACTAATAGTCACAGAATAGGTACCAGCGCTCAGATTCGAAATATCCTGGTCGGTTGCACCATTTGACCATGCATAGGTATACGGAAACTTGCCACCAAAAACTGTAAGGTTGATTGCAAACGAACCATCAGTTCCACATTGTGCATTCGTCACTTCATCAAACACCTGCATTGCAACCGGTTCAAGAATCGCGAAGAACTGAGTGGTTGAACAACCACTTCCATCGGTGATGGTAACGGAGTACATTCCAGGAGGCAGTCCATCTATAGAGTTACCGGTGCTACCGTTAGACCACTCGTAGGTGTAAGGAGGAACACCTCCAGCAGGATCAACAGAAATTGATCCGGTATCTCCACTACACGAAGGCTGGTTCACTATAGTAACAACATCAAGTTGTTTCTTATTAACGCTAAGATTTAATAATGTTGAACAGCCGGTAGCATCTGTAATCGTAACTTGGTAGTTCCCTGCAGTCAAGCCTGACCTGTCTTCTGTTGTCGGTCCATCAGCCCATGCAATCGTATAAGGAGCAGTACCACCTGATACTGTCAAATCTATCGCACCTGAGTTGTCGCCTATACAGCTGGTCGGCGTAATGATATAAGTTGGCGCCAGTGTATTGTTGGCCTGCAATGTCTGGCTCTTCACAACTGAACATCCGTTTGCGTCTGTTATCGTTACTCGGAAAAATCCGGCACCAATATTTTGCAGATCCTGAGTCGTTGCACCTGTATTCCAACGGTACGTATAGGGTGCAGTACCTCCAATTGGAGTTATGTCAATCGCTCCTCCGGTATTTTGGCAAGAGGGCTGTGTCAGAATTGCTTCGGCTGCTAATGTCGAACCGTTCGATAGCATAAAAGTCTTTTGTGCGGAACATCCTATTGAGTCCGTAACGATCACACTATACAAACCACCGATCAAATTAGATTGATTTTGAGAACTTGATCCGTTGTCCCATTGGAAATTGTATGCACCAGTTCCTCCTGATACAACAAGTTCAATAGATCCTTTTGCAACACCGCTACACGCTGGATTTATAATTGTTTCGGAAATAACCAAAGGTGATGGCGCCGAAACCACTTCGTGTAGTGTCAACATATTTCCATCAGCATCTTTAATAGTTACTGCATACGCGCCCGCTTTCAGATTTTGTGCAGTCTCCGAGTTCGAACCATTCGACCATGAATAAATGAAAGGTTCCTTACCTTCTTGAACTACTACTTTCAATTCACCATCGCTGCTATTCGAACAGGTAGCGTTCTTCTTTTCAAGAGATGCCAGGAGAGATGAACAGGTTTCTACCGGATCAGGATCTGGATCGTTACCACCCAACGTATCGTAGGCAACACACTGACCGAACTTATATGCTACAACACCAAGATCCTTTTCACAGGATCCATCCGAACACCAGGTAAACTTAACTTTAAAGGTTTCGCCTTTGTTGAAACCGCTGATATCATCGACTTTAAGACCATATACTCCTGTCTTCTTGTCCTTGCCAAATTCCATTTTCCATCTTTCGGAGTTCCATGAGCTCGTAATTTTCCCGCATGGAATAGCAATGGAATAATGAGAAAGGCCGTACGTTTTCGGGCCATCATATGAAACCTCAAGTTCATATTGAACGCAGGTTTCAGAGATTTTCGTTTCCTTGATCACCTCGGTAGAATAGCTGTCGCTACTACACGCAGGCGTCTTAGACTGCTTTTTCTTTTTTGTTGCCGTCGCCTGCAGTGCGAGCAACAACATTAGAATGGTAAAACATCGTTTCATAGTGCGTTAGTTTTGCCATACATACCTGGTAACCCGGGCATTCAGCAATAAACGCAGGCGATGAAGTGTGTGGTCGGTGAATGGGGCTATATGCCGTTGAGTTGGACTTACTGATTTTCGGCAATTTCGTTGCGAATTTTTGCGGTATTTCCTCTCAGAAAATTCCCGTTTTGACACGAAAATTCAGTGCGGAAAAACATGTTGAAATCGGTGTTGAGGTGTTGAGGTGTTGATGTCCCCCGCCGATCTACCTTTTACAAATTTTATTGAAGAATAACTTTAATAGAATTCAGACAAAGAATTGTTCTCTAATAATTTTACCGTCTTTTACCTCGTAGACACAAAGTTCCGGGGCCTTCATTCGACCCTGGCCTTTCATTGTGATGTCCATTGCTAATGTGAAGGCAATGCTGTTACCAGCAACCAGAGGTTCGGATGTTTCAATGCCATCAGGTCGTTCTTCGGACATAGTTTATCCTCCATTGCAGCTGCCAGGTCACGCCGCCGTCCTTGCTCATTTCCCAATCCCATGTGAGTGAATCGGACTTGATTTCATAGAACACCATCCTCTGAATGATCTTCTGCCCACCTTGCTCTTTGACTCGAGTCTTGAAAATCCTTTTTTCGCCTTCTACGTCTCCTTCAAAATCAAAATAACTTCCTTGTGTGTCTGCCCATGCCTGATGCCATGTTTTTTTCGCGCTGTTGTAAACGCTAATGCTTGTACCTTTAAATGTTCCATCGCTAAAACTGAAATTTTCCTGAATCACTTTCCCATCAAGAATTTTTTCAATGTGGTTGGTACCCCTTTCTATCTGGCCTTTGCTGTTTGTCCACGTCAGATCCCAGGTGCCGACCCAAAAATCGAAAAGGGTAGAGTCTTGTAGCTTTAACGACTGGGCTTTTATAGCCGGCGATATCAAAATCAAAAGAACCAGTAGGATGCGCATAACTCCAAGGGTTTAAGCTCCATTAAAAATAAGATGCTACTGCTACTATTCCATACCCCCGAAGGGGGATGTTTTGGATAGCCCCGATACCGAATCGCGCTCATCGGTCGACGGATATCCCAAATTGTTGTAAATTTTTAGTCTCTGGTTTTCGATTGCTGGCGATTATCTGTTAAATCGGTATTTTGCGACCCTTTAAATACGAACAAAGGCGGATAGACTGTTTTATGAGGGCCCTGAAGTTTCTTGGAATTTTTCTCATTGTTTTTAGTTGTATCGAGCCCTACACTTTTGTTATTCCCGATAACGCTCCAGCATTAGTTGTAGAAGGGTATATTTCTGACAAATCGTTTGAAGACACCCGAAGCTACCCATCAGACGGCAGATACTTTAGCGTGCGTCTCACGCAAACGACCGATGTGACCAATACTCTACCTGAGCCAGTAACAGACGCCTTGGTAATGGTAGAGAATGAGACCGGCGATCAATGGGTATACAATCATTCTGCTACAGAGCGGGGACTTTACCAATTACAGGACTCCACCTTTAAGGCGACGCCGGGGGTGCAGTACCGACTTCGCATCGTTACCGAAGAAGACGATTACGAATCTTCATGGCAAAGCATTCCCAATGTCCAGGTTCCGCCTATCGGGTCCGTTGGTTTCCGGCAAACTGAAAGTGAAAAGTATCTTGTAGAGGCAGGCAAGAATGTATTGCGGACCGTGAAGGAAATAGAATCATACATTTCCCTAAAGCCGAATCCCACGGGAAATTCCATTTTTTATCATTGGAAATTTTCTCCGATGTGGGTCTATGTAGCACCATTGTCACCCAGCGCAACGCGACCAGGACATACTTGTTGGGTTACGAGCAAAGACTATATAAGTACCTATGGCCTACAGGTGGATAACGCGGGCGGCTACGACAAGCCTCTTTTCCGAATTCCAACTTTGCACAATGAAAGAATCCTTGACGACTTTTCGGTTCTCATTCAGCAATTTGCGATGAACGAGGAAAACTACTTTTTCATGAAAGAAATGTACGATCAAAACGAAGGGAATGTGCTGGTAGATAAACCACCTTTTAATTTGAAGTCGAATATTGAGTCATGGTCCGGTGAAAAAAAAGTAGTGGGATATTTTGGTGTGATGCAGGAGCAGGCGACGCGTTGGTATTTTAATGTCAGTGAACTGGATTACCGCGTTGAAAACACTTTTAAAAAAGGCTGTGAAACTAATTATGGCCCACCCGTCAGAGGAGATTGCCCGGAGGAACCTAATCCGGCCTTTGCAGCGTGCGAATGCAAATACTGTCCACGATATTCCAAAGGCGATGCTGTCAACGTCAGGCCCACCTGGTGGCGAAAGTAATTTTTTTGGCAACTAATTCTTACTAATGTGAAGACGGCAGGTGGGAGGGAAGGAATAGGGAAGAGGTATAGGGTATACGGTATATGTAATTATTTAGGGTAATCCTAACCGTCGGTATACTTTGATCGAAAAATGAAGTAGGACGAATAACGAGTAACGAATAACGAATAACGAATAACGAATAACTAACCAATCCTTATAACTTTGTGCCCAAATCAATTCTATGCTATTGGACTTTGAAAAACCAATCGCGGAGCTGGAGGCAAAACTTGGTGATATGACGCACCTTACCAGCAATAGCGATCCGGAGCTACAGGCAGCCGTTAAGGCCCTGGAAAAGAAGATCTTAGAACTCAAGAAAGAAACTTTTTCTAACCTGACGGGATGGCAAAGGGTTCAGCTATCAAGGCATCCCGACCGTCCCTATACCCTCGACTATATCTACGAGATCACCACTGACTTCATTGAGCTTCATGGCGATCGTAACGTTGCAGATGACAAAGCTATGGTAGGAGGGTTCGGAAGTATTGACGGCCAAACGTTTATGCTCATCGGTCACCAGAAGGGACGCAATACCAAACAGCGTCAGATGAGAAACTTCGGAATGGCCAACCCGGAGGGATATCGCAAGGCTTTGCGCCTTATGAAGCTGGCTGAAAAGTTCAACAAACCGATCGTGACATTTATCGATACACCCGGCGCTTTCCCTGGCCTTGGCGCGGAAGAGCGCGGACAAGGTGAAGCGATCGCGCGCAACCTGAAAGATATGTTCATGTTGAAGGTTCCAGTTATATGCCTTGTGATTGGTGAGGGAGCTTCTGGCGGTGCTTTGGGTATCGCGATAGGTGACCGGGTTTTGATGCTTGAAAACACATGGTACTCTGTGATTTCACCGGAATCATGCTCGTCGATTCTATGGAGAAGCTGGGATTACAAAGAGCAGGCTGCCGAAGTGCT
>JAEZBX010000088.1 GCA_023412765.1 Bacteroidota bacterium | reverse complement strand
ATCCGTTTTACATCCTTCACCAAACAGCGATAATTTTCATTGGCTATTACCTTTGTCAATTGCCCTGGAGCATCGCCGCCAAGTTCTGGTCCGTTAGTTTGCTTACCCTCGCAAGCTGCCTGCTGTTATACATGCTGGTGATAAGGAGGTTTAATGGGGTGAGGGTTCTATTTGGAATGAAGAAACGTGTTTAAGTGTTTAAGTGTTTAAGTGTTTAGGTGTTTAGGTGGTCTGATATCCACTTTGGTTCGCCTGAACTCTTTAAAAAGGTTTCGAGTTGGTAGAACTGAATTTTAGGAAAGATAGAGTACCTAAACACTTAAACACTTAAACACCTTCAAAAAGCCCCGGCAGCTTCGACGAAGGAGGGGCAATTTTCAAATGTTTATAGGCGCGATCCGCCGCTTCGCGGCCGCGTGCGGTTCGTTTTATGTAGCCTTCCTGGATCAGGAAGGGTTCGTACATTTCTTCGATTGTCTCTGCTTCTTCACCAACGGCGGTTGCAATCGTACTTAGCCCTACGGGACCGCCCTTAAATTTCTCAATGATGGTCTGCAAAATACGGTTGTCCATTTCGTCAAGACCATTTTGATCAACATCCAACGCCTTAAGTGCCAGCTGAGCAATCGCCATCGCGATGGTACCATCGCCTTTGATCTGTGCAAAATCCCGTGTTCGCTTTAAAAGATTATTAGCTATGCGCGGAGTTCCGCGGCTTCTTCTCGCGATCTCAAAAGCAGCATCATCATCTATCGATGTTTGTAAAATGCTGGCTGAACGCTTAACAATTTTTGAAAGAAGGGCTGAGTCATAATATTCGAGTCGAGCATTGATTCCAAACCTTGCACGCAACGGCGAAGTGAGTAAACCCGCGCGTGTAGTGGCACCGATAAGCGTAAATGGATTTAGTCCGATTTGAACCGACCTTGCATTCGGACCTGAGTCGAGCTTGATATCGATCCGAAAATCTTCCATAGCTGAATAAAGATATTCTTCCACGATGGGATTAAGCCTGTGAATCTCGTCAATGAATAACACGTCATGTGGTTCAAGATTCGTGAGTAGCCCGGCGAGGTCGCTTGGTTTATCCAATACGGGTCCCGAAGTTATCTTGATGCTACTTCCCAGCTCGTTTGCAATGATATGCGACAACGTTGTTTTTCCGAGTCCCGGAGGTCCATGTAACAACACATGATCCAAAGATTCGCCGCGTTGTTTAGCGGCAAGCACAAATATCTTTATGTTATCGACAATCTTTTGTTGTCCCGTGAAATCATCAAAAGACAGAGGCCGAAGCGCCTTCTCCATTTCGCGCTCTTCGCCGCTGAGTGATTGGTTATCGCCTTTGAGGTAGTCTTCGCGCATCTCGGAATGTTAATAGTTATTTGTTAATAGTTAATAGGTTCACACAATCCTCTAGCAATCGTTGCTTCAAAAGGCTACCGTTCGATAAAGGTCCGAATTTTTTAATTAAAGTGATGCCATCCCTGAAAGATTGACACAAAGTGCATGAAATGCACACACTATTAACTAATAACAAATAACTATTAACACTCCCAAGGCGCAACATTGTTGCATTTACCCTAAAATGCATATCTTGCGCGTCGTTTTTGAAAGCATGACCATTCGCGGTAAAAACATTCTGTATTCTATTGTATTGCTTGTAGCTGTTGTGGCGGTGGCTCTTTACCGAAAGAACAAAGTCGTGGAGCCAGTAAGGGTTGAGGGCAGAACGATGGGCACCACTTACCATATCACGTATTTCGACGAGAAGAAAAGAAACTTTAAAGAGGCTATCGATTCGATTTTGCTTGTAGTTAATAAGTCGATCAATAATTATGATACAACCTCTGAGGTATCAGAATTCAATCAGAGTGAAAAGGGTGTGGCGATTCGGTATCCTTACTTTTATCCACCTCTGAAAAAGTCGGAAGAAGTATACCATGCTTCTGACGGTGCATTTGATCCAACGATAATGCCGCTTGTAAACGCCTGGGGGTTTGGCGCTGGTAAGCAAATTAAACTTGACAGCGCAAAGGTAGATTCGATTTTATCTTTTGTTGGCTTCGACCGTATCCGATTTACAGAGGACAGCGTATTAAAGTCCGACCCAAATATTCAACTCGACTTTGGAGGAATTGGACAGGGATATGGAGCAGATGTGGTAACCGATTTCCTACGATCGAAAGGAATAACAAATATGCTTGTAGAACTTGGAGGCGAAGGTATGGCAGTTGGAAAAAATCTAAAATCCGGCAAACCCTGGGAGATTGGAATCCTCGATCCAAACTCTACGCGAGACAACCAGTTTTTCAAGGCATATGTCTCGCTGACCGACAAGTCATTCACGACCTCCGGAAACTATTTTAATTTTCGAATCATTGATGGAAAAAAATATTCACATACTATCGATACTAAAACAGGTTATCCCTCCCATCGTGCCATTCTTAGCGCATCTGTCTTTACAACGGACTGCATAACCGCAGATGCCTGGGGTACATCTATCATGGCAATGGGTCATGAAAAAGCCATTGAAGTATTGAAGAAGCATCCGGAAATTGACGTTTTACTTTTCTATACGACGCCGGATGGAAAAATGGAATCGTACATGACACCTGGGATAAGTTCCTTCATTACCCTAGAACCATAAAGACTATATGACGCTTAAGCTGATTGTCTTGTTTTTTACACCGTTGATCTCAGGTCTGCTCATTTATCTGCTCCCAAAAACCAAGGGGACAAATTTCCGCCTTGTACTTGTATTTGCCGGATCATATTTATTTGCCATTACGGTAATTCACATTTTGCCCGAATTATATCGGCATAATCAACATGGAGAGTTAATCGGACTTTTTGTATTAGCAGGCTTCTTTCTTCAGCAGTTATTGGAATACTTTTCCTCAGGAGTCGAGCATGGACATATCCATACATCGGAAGTTCATGCGCATGATCACAGTCACCAGTCCATTTCTGCCCTCGTACTCCTTTTTGCACTTTGTATTCATGCATTTCTGGAAGGAGGAATGCTTGCGCAGCCCGTCAATTCCGCACCGATCTATGATGTGAATGCAACATTATTAGGTATTGTACTACATCGCGCACCAGCAGCATTTGCACTTATGACCGTTCTTGCACATCAACTCCATTCGCGCAACAGAGCTTTGCCGCACCTCATCGGATTTTCTTTCGCCGCCCCGGCCGGACTGCTGCTAAGCACATATCTGGCCAACCATGAAATTATTTCAACTGCCGGCCTGATTTACTTATATGCATTGGTCTGCGGAAATTTTCTTCACATCTCGACCACTATCGTTTTTGAAAGCAGTCCGGGGCATAGGTTTAACGCCAGGAAGATGGCGGTGGCAGTTATGGGTGCGCTGGTGGCTATTGCGGTGGAATATATGATCTAGTTCCGACCAGCCCATGTGGGCTAACTGCTGCGTATATTTTTTAGTCACAACCGGGGTTAGCTATTTATTTAACAATTTACTACTTAGCCCATCATTGGAAATTATGAATGGTGCAGGCAAAGTCGTCCATCAGTTTGTTAGCGGACTTCGCGCTGAGGAGTTCTTCGTTCAATTGCGGCGACGGGCTAATTATTTACGAAAATTTATTCCAATCAGTATCCGGCATAAGTTCACATCATTCGGTAGGTTTGTTCCTCCATCTTCATCTTACCCTAAAGATGACATTCACTATATAACTCGCGATAACACAAATTTTAAAATAAACAGATCGGACTATGTTCAGTGGCGCATTTTTTATGGAGTGCGCGACAATGCATTGCGTTGTGCAAAAAAGTTTTTATCCAACGATAGTATCGTACTTGATATAGGTGCAAACTGCGGCGCTTTTTCGCTGAAACTCGCTGAATACGCTTTGCGAAACAAGTATTCCAATTTAACCATTCACGCATTTGAGCCTAATCCCGTCGTATATAAATCGTATAAGTCCAACCTCTCGTTGAATCCTTCTTTTCAGAAAATTATTAGCGTTCATCCAATAGGATTTGGGAGTGAATGTGGGAGAAAAGCGTTTCAATATCCGATGAGTAACAGCGGCGTCGGGCGAGTTTTACAATTGGGAGATTCAGCGGATTCGACGGTCTCCATCGAGCGCTTAGATGATTTTATCACTTTCATTAACCCACCCAGCATTGCTTTTATTAAATTGATTGTTGAAGGCTATGAACCCGAGGTTCTTAAGGGTGGATGGAACACCATAAAGAAATTTAAGCCACCTATATTTTTCGAGGCGACTGATGAATGGTACGCAGAAAATAATTCATCGGTTAATGAAGTGTTGAGCAAGCTTAAAGAACTGGGTTACCAATTTCAGAGCGAATTACACAATGAAATGGTTCCATACGACCCTACGATATTTGCATCAGTATATCAATTTAACGTACTGGCTATACCGCAATGAATGGAATGCATACAGCGATCGGGTGACAATATTCTTTGTATGGTGATTACATAATCTTATGGTTAAAGAATTATTAACACGCGCTACGGATAAAATCTATTCCCTGCCTGTGATGGTATTAATGCCACACAGTCGATGCAACTGCAGATGCGTGATGTGTGACATATGGAAGGCTAATAATGAAAAAAAAGAAATCACGACTGAAACTCTTGCACTTCACCTTCAGTCCTTTGAGAAGTTAGGCGTAAAACATATTGCTTTCTCGGGGGGCGAAGCCTTAATGCACAGTAACCTTTGGAGCTTCTGCGCCTTGCTGAAGTCTATCAATGTTAAAATTAGTTTATTGTCTACGGGAATTACTTTAAAGACTCACGCCAGGGAGGTAGTCCGGTATACTGACGAGCTCATCGTATCTTTAGATGGTCCGCCAAACGTTCACAACCAAATTCGAAATCTGCCTTCAGCCTTTGAAAAGTTAAAAGGCGGCGTGCGTGCGCTTAAACAAATCGATTCAAATTTTCGAGTCACCGGGCGTTGTGTTCTTCAAAAACTAAACTTTAAGTATTTGCCGGAGATAATAAGTACAGCGGAGGCACTGGGCCTTGATCAAATTTCGTTCCTATCAGCCGATGTTTCTACCTCTGCATTTAATCACCAGGAACCGCTGACCAATGATAGTCTCGTACAAATCGCACTGAATTCTAACGAAGTCCAACAATTTGAAACAATTGTAGAAGAATCATTTATCAGATTTAGAAAGTTGTACAAAAGCAGATACATCGCGGAAAATCCGGCAAGAATGCGCCTCCTGGTGCAGTACTACCGGGCAATTCTAAATGAAGCCGCATTTCCTCATCGAAAATGCAACGCCCCATGGGTGTCAGCCGTGGTTGAAGCCGATGGAGAAGTTCGTCCATGCTTCTTTCACAAGTCGTACGGTAACCTCCTAAAAAGTCCACTACCTGATATACTTAATTCTCCCAAAGCAATTTCATTTAGAAAGAATTTGAAAATTGACCGCGACCCAATTTGTGAGAGATGCGTTTGTTCCTTGTATATGGGTCTACGCCAAATGGTTTAATTCGGCTTAATGAAATAGAGATAATTCTTACCGTCAGCCCACACACTCTTCTCAGATATCTTTTCAAAGCGAAAGTTTTTCGAAGAAGCAATATCAAATATTCGTTCGAGATCACATACGTCCGACAATATCATCAAGACTTTGCTCTCCGACGAAATGTATCCTGCTAGCTGTGCAAAAAATCTCTCGAAGTACTCGTGATTTTGCCCACAGTTCCACGCCTTCTCTTCATCCGTTTTTGCATCTACCGGGTAATAAGGGGGGTTAACAACAATCCAGTCAA